>JAKOQZ010000108.1 GCA_029778105.1 Pseudomonadota bacterium
CCTGAAATCGTCCACCGCCGGCGCGCCACTGCGCCGCATCGGCGAACCGGACGAGATCGCCGGCATGGCGGTGTTCCTCGCCTCCAGGGCGGGCGCCTTCACCACCGGCCAGGGCTTCGTCATCGACGGCGGCGCGACGATCTAGCTTTTCCTGCCAGCCCCCTTCCGGGCTGTCGCCCACCTTACCCCGATGGGGGAAGGTTCTGATCCTGAAATACGGCGCAGGCGTGTCGCATCTTGGGCCTTCCCCCATCGGGGGAAGGTGCCCGAAGGGCGGAAGGGGGCCTTGCAGGATAGAGCGCTAAAACCCCCGCCCGCGCGCCTCGACCGGCCAGATATCCACCAGCGTGTCGCCCTCCACCACGTGGATGGCGTCGTACAAATTCACCGTCGGGTCGCAATGCGGCACGACGCAGGACAGCACCGCGCCCAGCGCCGGGCGGTCCGCCGCCTCGCCGCACAGCACGCCGCCCTGCTCGTCGCCGAAGAAGAAATAGCTGGCGCTCGGCCCCGCGCCCTTCGCCAGCACCGGCGGGCCTGCATCGGTCGCAAACGATTTCAGCCCCGCATCCGTCGTGCAGAGCTGCGGCAGCGCCGCCGAGATCACCGTCGTCTGCACGAACAGCGAGGTCTCGAACGGCGGCTTCGCGTCGGCCTTGGTCCACACGTCGTTATATTCGCGGTCCATGAAAACGTAGGAGCCGCCCTGCAATTCGGTCAGCACGCCAAACGCCGGATCGATATCCACCGTCCCCGTGCCGCCGCCGCTCATGATCTTCGGCGGCAGGTTGCGGCGGGTCAGCTCATCGCGAACGCCCGCCATCATCGCCAGCGCGGCCTTCGATTTCGTGGCGCGCTCGGCGGCATCGCCCAGATGCATCAGATGCCCGGCATAGGCCTGCAGCCCCTCGAAGATGAGGCCCTCCTCGCCGGCCACAGCCACCGCCAGATCCGCCGCCCTGTCCGGCGCGATGCCCGTGCGGTGCAGGCCGATATCGAGATCGACCACCACGCCCAGCGTCTTCCCGCTCGCCCGCGCCGCCGCGCCCAGCTTCGCCACCATCTCCGGCGCATCGACGACGACCATCAGCCCTTCGGCCGCGGCGTTCAGGCGGCTCAGCCGCGCCAGTGCCTGATCCGCCACGACGGGCGAGGTCAGCAAGATGTCGCTCACGCCCGCCGCCGTCAGCGCCTCCGCCTCACCCAGCTTGGCGCAGCAGAATCCCACCGCCCCCGCCGCGCGCTGCAGCTTCGCGATGCTCGCGCATTTATGGCTCTTGGCGTGCGGCCGCAGCGCGATCCCCGCATCGGCGCAGCGCTTCGCCATGCTCGCGATATTGCGCTTCAGCACATCCAGCTCGACCACCAGCGCCGGCGTCGCCAGCGCGGCCCGCCCGCCCGGCACCCCGATCAGGTGGCGGTTCACATCGAGAGCCGGTATCGCCTGAAAGCCCATTTTCCCTACCCAATAAACGCCGGACGCCCGTCCATCGCGCGGATACGCGGGCGGTAGGCCTCGCGGTCGTAGTTGCGCGCCACGTCCACGCCGCGCCGCCCTTTGGAGGGCGCGTCGGCGTCCAGCGCCACATATTTGCCGCCCTGCACCGCGCAGAAGCGGCCGAAGCGTTTCTGCTCCACCAGCTCCACCGCCATGGTGGCGAAGCCCGTCGCCAGCATCCGGTCGAAGCTGTCCGGCGGGCCCGAGCGCATCATATAGGCGAGCCGCTGCACAATGGTGTCGAGGCCCGTCCGCTGCTTGATCTCCGCGCCGATCACCTCGCCGATCCCGCCCAGCTTGCGGCGGCCATAGGCGTCTTCCTCGCCATGCTCCACTTCCGCGCCGCCCTCCAGCGTCACGCCCTCGGCGGCGACGATCACGCAATAACGCGACGGGTTCGCCGCATGATCGGCAGAGGCAAACTGCGCCAGCCGCTCCGCATCCACCGGCACTTCGGAAATCAGCGTCCGGTCGGCATCGGCCAGCAGACCCGACAGCAGCGCCGTCTCGCCGGATCGCCGCCCGAACAGCTCCACGATCAGCACCCGCTCATGGCTGCCCGCCGTGGTGCGCAGCGCGGTGATGGCGTCGACCGAGCGGGTGATCGCGGTGGAATAGCCGATGCACACATCCGTGCCCCAGACATCGTTGTCCATGGTCTTGGGGAAGGTGACGATGGGCAGGCCCTCGCGCGCCAGCCGCGCGCCATAGGCCAGCGTGCCGTCGCCGCCCACCGCGATCAGCGCATCCAGCTTCAGCGCCTCAAAGGCGGCGATGGCGCCCTTGGTCAGGTCGGCGGTCTTCGCCCCCGCGCCCAGCAGATGCTTCAGATGCGCGGGCACCTCGCCCGCCGGCAGGCGGTCGGGATCGATGCGCGAGGTGTGCAGGATGGTTCCGCCGGTGCGGTCGATCGTCCTCACCCGCTCGGGGGAGAGATCCATCAGCCACGCGGCGCTCGCCGGGTCGGCCGGGTCGTAATGAACCAGGCTCTCCCAGCCGCGGCGCAGGCCCGTCACGGTCCAGCCGCGCCGCGCCGCCTCGCGCACCACGGTCTTGATCGCGACATTGAGTCCCGGCACGTCGCCGCCGCCGGTCAGCATTCCGATCCGCATGTCCCATGCCTAACGCGCAAGGGCGCCAAATGCCAACGCGCCGCATGGATTTCCCGCCGGGCCCATGTCTATCTCCGCCCCGCGTCGGGGGGACGCGACGAAGGGAAGTCACACGATGAAGCGCTTTGTTCCGGCCGTCGCGGCGGCCGCCCTGCTCGCCCTGTCCGCGCCGGCCTTCGCCGCCGACGACACGGCCGTCACCGACGCCGAAGCCGGGGCCATGGTCGACGAGATCGACGCCGCCGCCGGCAGCCCGGACGAAGCGGCGGCGGCCGAGGACGACGGCAACGGCCCCTACCGCCAGGCCTACGACAAGGCCAGCAAGGCGCTCGCCGAAGCCTATCCCGACCTGCCGCCCGACGAGGTGGAGCGCATCACGCTCTACATCCTCGGCAACACGGTCAACACGCTCTTCCACGAATACGGCCACGGGCTCGTCTCCGAGCTGGAGCTGCCGATCGTGGGCAAGGAGGAAGACGCGGTCGACAATCTCGCCAACATCATCATGGTCGCAAAGACCAGCGACCCGGCGCTCGACAGCATGCTGCGCGCCGTCGCCGACGATTATTTCGCCAACGGGGCGTTCTCCGAGGAGAACGGCGATTCCACCGCCGCGTGGGACGAGCACTCGCCCGACAAGGCGCGCGCCTATGACGTGATCTGCACGCTCGTCGGGGCCGATCCCGACAGCTACAAGGAGGCGGCCGACAATGCCGGCATGCCGCCCGAGCGCCAGGAAGCCTGCGCCGGGGAATACGAATCCCGGCTCAACGCCTGGGACAAGCTGCTGACGCCCTATTATCTGAAAGAGGGCGAGAGCAACAAAAAGGTCACCGTCACCTACGCCAAGCCCGGCCCCGACGAGGCCGTCGTGGGCGATATGATCAAGCGCTCCGGCATCATGCAGGTGGTGACCGACGAGATCACCCAGATGGTCAAGCTGCCCCACGACATCTCGGCCAGCGTCGAGACCTGCGGCGAGGAGAACGCCTACTGGTCGCCCGACGAGCGCAAGCTGACCCTGTGCTACGAGATCGTGCAGAGCTACTACAACAACGCCACGATGCAGACGCCCGAGCCATGAGGCGGCGGGGCCGCCCGCCCCGCCCTATCCGGCGCCCCGCGTCACATTATCCCCTCGCGCCGGCCCGGCCATCCGTGCACTGATCGTGGCGATGAAGATCGTCACGACGCCCCTCCATCAGGCGCATGCCCACGCCCACGAGTTCGAGGGCGGCCGCCTGATCCCGGCCAAGGACGTGCCGGCCCGCGCCGAGCTGGTGCTCGACGCCCTCCGCGCGCGGGGCATGGGGCCGATCATCCAGCCGCAGCATTTCGGCATGGTCCCGGTCCTGCGCGTCCACGGCGTCGAGTTCGTGCACATGCTCGAACAGGCCTGGGGGCGCTGGGTCGCCAAATACGGCTATGAGGTGCGCGAGGCCTTCCCCTCCGCCTGGCCGGCCCGGGGCATGCGCGCCAGCACCGAAGACGTCGAGGCGGCGCTCGGCACGTTCTGCTTCGACACCGCGACGCCCATCGTGGCGGGCACCTGGGCTGCGGCGCGGCAGGCCGCCGATTGCGCCCTCACCGCGGCGCAATGCGTGCTCAAGGGCGAACGCGCCGCCTTCGCCCTCACCCGCCCGCCCGGCCACCACGCCGCGTCCGAGCTCTATGGCGGCTATTGCTTCCTCAACAACGCGGCCATCGCGGCGCAGTCGATGGCCGATCAGGGCCGCCGCGTCGCCATTCTCGATGTCGACATGCATCACGGCAACGGCACGCAGGCCATCTTCTATGGCCGCGACGACGTGCTGACCGTCTCGATCCACGGCGACCCGGCCGCGTTCTATCCTCATTTCGCCGGGTTCGCCGACGAGACCGGCGACGGCGCGGGCGAAGGCTTCAACCTCAACCTGCCGCTCCCCGCGGGCACTGCCTGGAGCGGCTGGGCCCCGGCGCTGGAGACGGCGATCGCCCGCGTGCTCGCCTTCGCGCCCGACATTCTCGTCGTGCCGCTCGGCGTCGACACGCATCTGGGTGATCCCGCCGGCGGCTTCCGCCTGGAAGGCGCCGACTACAAGCGCATGGGCGCCGCCCTCGCCAGGGCCGGCCTCCCGACGCTTTTCACGATGGAGGGCGGCTACCGTCTCGACACGCTGGGCAGCGCCGTGGCGGATGTCCTCACCGCCTTCGAGGGCGGTTAGGTAGTTGGAGCGCTCCGCGCGACGATCCACTTCGCGAAAAAGACCCGGAGAGCGAATGCGATTGCAATCAACCCTCCAACTGTCTGTGCGATGGCGCCGATGGTTTCGAAATGGAACCCGCCCCTAACGACGAATACCCCGCCGATGACAGCCGAACTTATAGCGGTGCTCAAAGGCATCATGCTGAGCATCTTGTTGCGAAGAGGTTTGTGGGCGCGTGGCGGAACCGTGTCCCGACCTGCAATGCCCTGCATCCAGCTACGTCGAGATTTCCAGACCGGGATCGCCAAATAGGCGTCGCGTTCTTCGGCTGTGACGGGAATGCCCCGGGACCAGCGGTGCTGGTAGTAGACGTAACCTTCTTCGACCGCTTCGAAACTTAGAGCGAGGAATTCGCGATTATCGATGGCGTTCATTTGAGAATAGTAACTTGGTTCTGCGGAAGCGCCAGACAAGTGATTGTAGCTTTGGGTGGCTCGGCTTCACGACCTTGAGCGGCCATCCCCCCTTATCTTGGCGGATGCTCCGCCATAACCTCCAACGTCATCGACGCTCGGCGCGGCGCTCGCCAAAGCGCGGCTGCCCACGCTCTTCACGATGGAAGGCGGCTACCGTCTCGACACGCCGGGCAGCGCCGTGGCGGATGTCCTCACCGCCTTCGGGGGCGGCTGAACGCGCGCCCGGCGATGACCTGCAAGGTCATCGACCGCACGCGCAGCGCGGCGCACAGTCCCCGCACACCATCCCCGTCAGGAGAAACGCCATGTCGAACACCGATCTCGTCGCCCGCTTCATCGCCGCGTGGGAGGCGAAGGACATCGACGCCATCATGTCCCACTTCGCCGAG
>JAKOQZ010000109.1 GCA_029778105.1 Pseudomonadota bacterium
AAGCGCGAGAACAGCCTGCCCCTCACGCCCGACCCGCCGCCGTCGTCCTGAGGCCGGCGCGTCAGAACTTCGCGCCGACCTCGATGCCGTAGGTGCGGGCCGGACCGCGGATGAAGGTCGGGATGGTGAAGCTGTCGCCGACATTGCCGGCATCCAGCAGATAGTCTTCATCCGTCACATTGTTGACGAAGCCGGTGATCCGCCAGGCGGCGTCCTCGCTCTCCAGGCTGAGGCGCACGTTCAGAAGGCCGTAGGCGTCCTGGAACTCGTCCACGCCGCGGTCCTGCAAGCCGGGCAGCACCGGCGGCTGAAGGTCGAGACGGTCGTTGTTGTCGTCGAAGAACACTTTCGACTGCCACGACCAGGTCGGGGTCAGCGACACGATGCCGAGGCCGGCGACCGGCATCTCCCATGTCAGCCCCAGCGACACCGAATGATCGGGCGAGAGGCGGAAGTGATTGCCCTCGCGCGCGCCTGAGGTGAAGCGGGCATGGTTATAGCCGTAGGTGCCGAACAGCGTCAGGCTGTCCAGCGGACGCCATTGGAACGCGCCTTCGAAGCCATAGGCTTCCGCCGCGCCCGCATTGATCTGGCGCAGCGAGCCGCCGACGAACTCCGTCGTCTGGAAGTCGTTGTAGTCGTAGTAATAGACCGAGCCTTCGACATCGAGCGCGCCGTCCAGGATGCGCGCCGCGCGCACGCCCACTTCATAGGAATCCACCGTCTCGGCCGGCAGCGTCTCGATGCTGGCGGTGCTGCCCGGCAGGTTGCCGGCGCTGATGGCGATCACGTCGGGCGTGCGGCCCCGCGCATACGAAGCCCACAGCGACACCTCATCGCTCAGCGCATAGCGCGCGTTGAGACGCCAGGTGAAGCCCTCGAAATCGCCCGACCGCGAGACCGGCGCCTGCGGCTGGGTGAAGAGGCCCACCGGCGGGTTGGGGATGGCCGGGTTGGCGATCGCCGTGATGATGCCCTGGGCCTGCGCCGCCAGCTGGCCGGCGAGCACGAAGTTTCCGGCTGCGGCGGCGGCCGACGCCTGCTGCGACAGGGACTGGGCGACCAGAAGCCCGCCCAGCGCCGAGGGGCTGGAGATATTGCCCGCTTCAAGCGTGCTGGTCTTGCTGTCGCGCGTGTAGCGCAGGCCCGCCGTCAGCTCCAGCCGCTCGGTCGCCTTCCAGGTCACGTCGCCGAAGAGGTCCCACGACTGCGTCTCGCCGGCATTGGTGAAGTATTCGCCGTGATACGGGTCGAGCTGCGCGTAGAGCGCCTGCGCCACCGGGGCGCTGCCGGTCAGCGAGGTCAGGAAGGCGAGGTCGATCGCCTGCACCGTCGCCAGCGAGGGCGCGTTCGGTCCCAGGATCGTGCCGGTCGCGAAGGCCAGCGCATAACGCTCGTCATACTGGGTGGGCGAACGCTGCGAGCCCTGTTCGTCGAAATATGAAACGCCCACGAAGCCGGTCACCGGCCCGCCATCGTCGAAGGCGAGGCGGAATTCCTGGCTCGTCTGGTCGCCCTGCGCATCTTCCGCCGCCATGATGAGCGGCAGCTCCGAGCCGTCGGCGTCGAACACCTCCAGGCTCTCGAAATGGCGCAGGCCCGTGATCGAGGTCAGCGTCAGCGCATCCGACAGATCCCACGTGCCCAGCAAGGTGGCGCTGCGCACCGTGCGGTTGAGGCCGATGTCGCGGCCGCCTTCGAAGCCCTGCGCCGAGATGTTGAGCGCCGCCGGCGTATAGGGGCTCAGCGTGCCGCCGGTCGGGGCCCAGGTGCCCGACTTGAAGGGCGTGCCCTCGTTCTTGTCGACATGCTGGTTGACGATGAGGTCGAAGCGGACGCCGTCGCGCGGCGCGATCGCGGCGCTGAAGCGCCAGGCATCGACGCTCACGCCGCCCAGCGCATCGCCGCCCAGCAGGTTCTCCACGAAGCCGTCGCGCTGGCGGTGCGTGCCGGCCAGGCGGAAGGCGACCTTGCCCTCTTCCAGCGGCACGTTCACCACGCCCTCGGCGCGGAAAAATCCGTTGTCGCCGACGCCCAGCGCGCCCGACACGCCGAACGCATCCACATCGGCCTTGTTCTGGATCACGTTGATCGCGCCGATCAGCGCGCCGCGTCCGAACAGCGTCGCCTGCGGCCCGCGCGCCACCTCGACCCGCTCGATGTCGAACAGCTCCATATAGGTGCCGCGATTGCGCGAGGCGGAAACGCCGTCCTGGAACACCGCGATGCGCGGCTCGGCCTGGGACGAACCGGAATCGGAGGTGATGCCGCGAATGACGAAGCCGGTATTGTTGGCGCTCTGCTCCTGCACCTGCAGGCCGGGGACGATCAGCGAGAGATCGTCGAACTTGGTGATGCCGAGATCTTCCAGCGTGCGGCCCGAGGTGGCGGTCACCGCCATCGGCACTTCCAGCAGCTTCTGGCGGCGCAGCTGCGCCGTCACGACCACTTCCTCGTCCGTCACCGCGTCGGGGGCGGGAGACACGGGCGCCGGGGGCGCCGCATCCTGCGCCAACGCGGTCCCGATCGCCGCCAGTCCCGCCAACAGCGCAATTGCGCTGGTTTCCATCCGCCGCATGATAGCCCCCTATGTTGCAATGCAGCGGGGCATATTGTGTTTGTATGACAATGGCTTGACGCCTCACCGAAGATGCGGTGCTGCGGCGCGTCAACCCTTGGGTGCGGCGCGGAACACAAGGCGCGACGAGGCGGTGTAGTTGAAGACGAGGCCGGCAATGGCGCCGCACCCGGCGGCGACATAGGGGCTGGCCAGCCAGCCGCTCCCCCAGTTCAGCAGCGCGGCATAGACGGCATAGTTCACCGCCAGCCCGATGGCGTTGGCGGCGACGAAGCGCGCCCATTCCTTCAGGATGCCGCCCCGCGCCGCCCGCCGTTCGGCGAAGGTCAGCCAGCGGTTCATCGCCCAGGTGAAGGTCACCGTCACCGCGAACGAAAGCGCCCGCCCGGCATAGGGGCCAAGGCCCAGCACCTCGATGGCGAAGGCCAGCACCGCCAAATCGAGCAGAAAGCCCAGCGCCCCGATGATCGCGAAGCGCAGGAAAGGCGGCAAACGGTCCATCACGCTCCGGGCGGCGGGAAGGACAGATAATGCAGCCGCTTCACCTCCCAGCGTCCCTTGGTGACGCTGTCGAGGATCAGCCCGGTCATCGCCGACAGCGCCGAGAGCAGCGCCAGACTGGCCGCCAGCACGGCGCTGGGCAGCAGCGTGACGAAGCCGGTGCGCACGAACTCGATCACCACGGGCAGGCCGATGCCCAGCGAGAGCAGGGCGAAGAAGATCGCGATCAGTCCGAAGAACACCAGCGGCCGCTCCTGACGCACCAGCTTGGCGATCGTCATCAGGATCTTCCAGCCGTCGCGATAGGTCCTGAGCTTGGAGGCCGTGCCTTCCGGCCGCTCCTTGTAGTGCGTGTCGACCTCCGCCACCGGCGTCATCATGCGCGCGACATGCACCGTCAGCTCGGTCTCGATGCCGAAACCCGACGCCATGATGGGCAGCGACTTCACGAAACGCCGCGACATCACGCGGTATCCGGTCAGCATGTCCTCGAAGGGCGATCTGAAGAACACGCGCACCAGGCTGGTCAGCATCCAGTTGCCGAATTTGTGCCCGCGGCGATAGGCGGCCTCCACCGTCTCCACCCGCTTGCCGGCGATCATGTCCAGCTTCTCGGCGACCAGCCTTTCGATCATCGCGGGCGCCGCGCTCGCGTCATAGGTGTCGTCGCCGTCGGCCATCACATAGATATCGGCCTCGATGTCGGCGAACTGGCGCCGCACGACATTGCCCTTGCCCTGCGTCGGCTCGGTGCGGACGATCGCGCCGGCGGCGCGCGCCACCTCGGCCGTCCTGTCGGTCGAGTTGTTGTCATAGACATAGATCGCCGCGTCGGGCAGCGCCGCGCGGAAATCGGCGACCGTCTTGGCGATGGCGCCTTCCTCATTGTAGCAGGGCAGCAGAACGGCGATTTTCATGGGCGATTACTGCTCCACAACGCGGCACCAGCGCAAGGCGGGGGCCAGATTGCTGGTGACGTCCACGCAGTCGTCGGTGCGCGTCAGTCCGATCAGACCCAACGCCCTGTCGCCCCGTCCGGTTTCGCCGGGCAGGAACAGCGTGAAGAGATCCCCGCCCCGTTTCAGATGCGCCGCGATGCGGTCCGTCATGCTGCGCAGGAAGGCGGTGTCCTTGTCCGGCCCGACCAGAAACCCGTCGATCCTGAGGAAGGCGATGGACGCGGGAAACTCGGGGATCACGAAGCCCATCGGCTCCACCCCGGTCATCAGCGCCAGCGTCGCCTCGGGGCGGGCGATGGGCGGCACGTCCACCGCCACCATGCGATCGGCGAACGGCGCGCGGTTGCCGGCATAGAGCGTCGTCAGCGCCACCACGGCGGCCAGCGCCGCCGCGACCGCAAGACGCCGCATGCCGGCGGGCAGGGGCGCGAGACCCAGCGCGGCGACAATCAGCAGCGGCGCCAGCATCTCCAGCGGCGTGATGTAGCGATAGATCGCGAACACCGCGATCCAGCTCAGATAGGCGGCGATGGCGAAGGCGAAGAGAATGCGCGCCGGGCGCCGCGCCACGATGGGCGCGGTGGAGGCCATGCCCGTCGCCGAAATCAGCAGCGCCAGCGGCACAGCGACATAGGCGAAGGCGATGCGCCAGTCGTTCACCGCCCAGTCCGATGAAACGCGCCAGTCGAGCGCGGTGCGGAACGGCAAGGTCAGCGCCTCCAGGAACGAGCCCGGCAGGAAGCGCGTGTCGCGATACGAGGCATCGAGGATCAGGCTCGAGCCGATCAGATCGTTGAAATAGGGAAACAGCGGATTGCCGGTCTCGCGCCACAGCACGAAGAACCACCAGCCCGACGCCAGCATCAGCCCGGCGAAGGCCGCGAGGCCGCACCAGAAGACCAGCGCGATCCGCCGTCCGTGCAGCGAGGGCGCCGCCGCCACCGCCGCCAGCACAGCCAGGCCGAACGGCGCGGTCGGCAGCTTCAGCCCCACGGCGATGCCGGTCAGAAGGCCCGCGATCATGACGATGCGGCGGGCCGCCTTCGCATCGCCCGCGTCCAGCGTCAGGCGATGCTTCACGATCAGCCAGAGCGCGGCCAGAACCGGGATCGAGACGACATTGTCGTAATAGGTCGTGCCGGTCAGGATCACGGCATAGCCGCCGGTGACGCCCAGCACCGCGATCAGCGCCGCCAGCGCCCGGCGCATGACGATCTCGGGGGCCAGCGCATCGCGCGCGATCAGATAGAGGAAGCTGAAATTCAGCCCCTGCACGAGGCCCAGAAACGCCCCGGCCACCCAGCCGGGGCCGAGATGGCCCACCACCCAGAGCGGCAGGTCGATCAGCGGATTGTAATAGGTCGCATGATGCGCGACCGCCGCATCGAAGCCCATGCGCCCGGTCAGCAGCGCATAGGGGTTGTACCAGTGATAATTACGCAGATCCCACGAGGTCGACTGACCCAGCCAGAGCGACAGCGCGGCGACCGCCAGCGGGCCGACGATGAAGGGCCAGAGCTCGCGAGCGGGTGTGGCCCGTGCCGGTGTGGAGGTCATGTCGCCTGATGAAAATGCGGACGGCCGCCACCCTAGGGCGGCGGCCGGATAGAGGCCAGCGAGGCGTTCAGATCGTGCGGCCGAATTTTCCGTCCAGCGGGGTCGCGGGTTTCGCCCGGCCGATGGCGACCGCGACGCGCTTGGCCATGATCGTCTGGTTGGCCGAGATCGCCTGCCAGTCTTCCATGCCGGCGCGCCAGATCAGCGTGTCGGGCGTGATCTCGCCGCGGTCGAGGCGGCGCATGACCGCCTCGTCGCTCAGCGGGCCGACCTGCTCGCCGTCGATCACGACATACCAGCCCGCGCCCTGCTGGACGCTTGCGGGAACGGGCGGCGGGGTCTCGCCCGAGACGGCGGCCGGCTGGGCCAGGCGGGGCAGAACGGTCGCGGCCAGCGCCGCGCCCGGAATCACGCCCCCGGCCAGCGCCACCAGCGAACCGGCAGCCAGAGCGCGGATCATCGTCATGGGTCTCTCGTCTCCTTCAGGCCGGGCGCCGGGCGCCCCGTCGAGGATGCAGGATGACGCCAGACTGCGCCCAAATTGCGGCGCTCAGCGGACCCTTTGATAGCGCGTGCGGTCGTCCACGCCGACCATGCCGTCCGGCCCGTCGGCGCTCAGCGTGATGTGTTCCGGCGCGCCGCCGGCCGCGCTCTCCAGCGTCAGCAGGGCCAGCCCGCCGCTCAGCGGCGTGACGCTCCAGCGCCCGGTGCTGCGCGCCACCGCCGGCTGCTGGCCGGGGCCGGACACGATCGCCGTCGTGACCACGGACTCATAGACCTCGTCGGCGCGGAAGCGGAACTCGGCCGTCGTTTCGATCTGGCGTCCGGCCATCGACTGGCGGCTCACGGCGCGCCAGCCGCCGAGCAGGAATTCCGCATCGACCAGATCGGGTCCGCGCTGCACCGGCGGGGCCACGGGCGCGGGCCGCGCGGGCGGGGCCGTGGGCTGCGGCGCGGCCGGCGCGCTGACCAGATAGCCGCGCAGTTCCGGCGTGTCCCGGGCGAAGGCCCAGGGGCGGCCGGGACCGTGCACCTGGGTCGCCGGGCGGATGACGCCCTCTTCCGCCTTGTCCCGCAGCTCGGGCAGCAGATACGGGCCCTGCACCTCGTTGCGCTCGATATAGTACCAGGCCGTCGCGTCGGTCGGGGCCGGGGAGGCGGCGCGCGCCGCCGGGGCGGCCGCCGAGACGGCCAGAAAGATCAGGGCGAACAGCACATGGCGCATCGGGCGGGTTCCCGTTCGGAATGGAATGTTTGTGTGGCCGCTATGGCCGGTCAATCGGTCTGAATTGAGGCGTCCGCCGGCCGGTCGCCGCAGGCCGGACAGTGCGGGTCGCGCCGCAGCTTCACCTTGCGCGAACCCGCCGACAAGCCGTCGAACAGCACAAGTCTGCCGGTCAGGCTCTCGCCGAACCCGGCGATCTCCTTGACTGCCTCCAGCGCCGCCCAGGCGCCCATCACCCCGGCCAGCGCCCCGACCACGCCCTGCTCGGTGCAGCGCGCCGCGCCTTCGGGGATTTCGGGCACGAAGCAGCGATAGCAGGGGCTCTGCGCGCGATCCGGCCGGAAAACCGCCAGCTGCCCGTCGAACTCGCCGATCGCCGCCGAGACCAGCACCTTGCCTAGCTTCAACACCGCGTCGTTGACGGCGAAGCGCGTCTCGAAATTGTCGCAGCCGTCCAGCACCAGATCGTAGGGTGCGATCAGGTCCGCCGCGTTCGCCGCCGTCAGCCGCACCGCATGCACGCGCACGTCGACGCCGGGATTGATCGCCGCCAGCCGCCGCGCCGCGCTGTCGCCCTTGGACGCACCCACCTCGCCGGTCGCGAAAATCACCTGGCGCTGAAGATTCGACAGCGAAACGATGTCGTCGTCGACGATGCCGATCGTCCCCACCCCCGCCGCCGCCAGATACATCAGCGCCGGCGCGCCCAAGCCCCCGGCGCCCACCACCAGCACCTTGGCGTCCAGCAGCCTGCGCTGACCCGCGCCGCCGATCTCGCGCAGCAGGATATGCCGCTGATAGCGTTCGAGCTGTTCGTCGTTCAGGGGCAGGGCCATGGCGCCATCTTGTCATGCCGCGCCCGCCATGCGGAAGCTCACCGGCATGACAGGACATCTCTTCATCTTCGGATATGGCTATGTCGCGGCCGCTCTGACAGGGCGGCTGAGGGCCAAAGGCTGGCGCGTCTCGGCCAGCGCCCGCCGGCCGGACAAGGCGGGCGCGCTCACAGCCGGCGGCATCGAGGCCCATATCTTCGGGCCCCGGGGCCTCACCGATGTCGCCTCCGTCTTTGCAGACGTCACCCACGTCCTCGCCACCGCCGCCCCCGACGCCGATGGCGACCCGATCCTCAAAGCCCACGCGCGCGACCTTGAAACCGCCGCCCCCGCCCTGCGCTGGATCGGCTATCTCTCCACCACCGGCGTCTATGGCGACGCCGGCGGCGGGTGGGTGGACGAGGGGTCGGCGCTCGCCCCGGTCCACGAGCGCGGCCAGCGCCGCGTCGCGGCGGAGATCGCCTGGGCGGACCTTGGCGAGATGACCGGCGCGGCCGCCTGCATCTTCCGCCTGCCCGGCATTTACGGCCCCGGCCGCAGCGCCTTCGACCAGCTGCGCGCCGGCACGGCCAAGCGGCTCGTCAAGACGGGCCAGGTCTTCAGCCGCATCCATGTCGACGACATCGCCCAGGCGCTGGAGGCGGCGCTGGCGCTCACCGGCGGCACGGTCCTCAACCTCGCCGACGACGAACCCGCCCCGCCGCAGGATGTCGTCACCGAGGCGGCGCGGCTGCTGGGGATCGATCCGCCCCCGGAAGAACCCTTCGAAAGCGCGAAGGCCCGCCTTTCCCCGATGGCGCTCGAATTCTATTCGGCCAACCGCCGCATCGCGAACGCCCGCATGAAGGCCGAGCTCGGCCTCACCCTCCTTCACCCGACCTACCGCGAGGGCCTCCGCGCCATTCTCGCGGCCGAGGCCGGGAACGCCTGACCGCGTTCAGCGTTACTTCACACGTCGCGCGTAACCTTTCGTTTCGCAGCGAAGGGACGCCTGCCGCGTCCCACTCCAGGGAGGCTGCGATGACGACGTTGATCCAGTGGTTCACCGGCGACAGCCAGAGCGAAGGCCCCGACGACGAGGCGCCGGTCGAGATTCTGGCGGAAACCCGCGACGCCCTGCCCGCCCATGTCCAGGAATTCCTCGACCTCAAGGCCAGCGCCGGGTTCTAGAACTTTCTCGGTTGACGCGCTGTGGCCTGAACTAAAACTGGTTCCTGCGAGGGAGCCAGATGGACTAGCGTCTCGAGAGAATGCGGGCCAACCCGCAGATGACTGAAATCCTGACCGTGCCTTCACGCCGCCCCATCAAGCCTGTATATATCCGCAGGCTCGTGAAGATGATCGACGCGCTCAGGGCTTAACGTGGACCGGCTCGAATATCCCATCGTGGTCGAACCGCTCGCCGCCGAGGATGGCGGCGGGTTCGCCGCGCTCGTGCCCGATCTGCCGGGCTGCATGAGC
>JAKOQZ010000110.1 GCA_029778105.1 Pseudomonadota bacterium
GTCGGGTTCGTCCATCGTCAGGATCGACTGCCGCTCGCCCGGCGGTTCGTGCAGGCGGCTTTCGTCCAGCAGGAAGCGCGAGAACGATCCTTGCTCGGCCCGCTCGCCGCTGCGCCACATCGTGCGGTCGTTCACCACGCCGCGCACATCGGCGTAACGCGAAACGAACCACGACTTCGTGGTCTCGTCGCGCCACACGGGGCAGTCTTCCCGCAACGGTTTCAGCCGCGCGTGCGGATCGGCCTTCGCCACGGGGTCAAAGGCGCTCAGCTCCAGAATCGATTTCACGGGCGCTTCGCCGGTCATCGCTCCCTCCCTGGGATTATGATTTTTTGTCAGTCTGGCGCAGGTGACGGCGTTCGGCAAGCATGGCTCATGCACCGCGCCGACTCGCTGATCCGTCACGCCCTCGCCGATCCTGTGAACGGGCGGGTGCTGGCGGCGCTGGAGGCTTTGGACATTCCCGGCGCCTGGCTCGTTTCGGGCTGCGTCTTTCAGGCCGTCTGGAACGGCCTCACCGGCCGCCCGCCCGGCTACGGCATCAACGATTATGACGTCTTCTATTTCGATCCCGACACCAGCTACGACGCCGAAGACGCGGTGATCCGGCGCTGCGCCGCCGCGCTGGCCGGCATCGGTACGGAGATCCAGGTGCGCAATCAGGCCCGTGTGCCTCTATGGTATCCGCAGAAATTCGGCCGGCCCTATGCCCCCGTCGCCGACGCGACCGAGGGGCTCAGCCGCTTTCTCGCGCCCTGCTGCGCCGTCGGCCTCAGGCGGGCAGGGGGACGCATCGAGATCGCCGCGCCGTTCGGCCTCGACGATCTCTTCACCATGACCGTCCGTCCCAATCGGCTCACCACCGGCCCGCAGGATCAGTACGAGGCCAAGGCCGCGCGCTGGAAGGCGCAATGGCCCGAGATCGTCGTCCTGCCATGGTCCTCGTCGCGACCGCAGCCGTGATAGAGTGGGCGCGACAGAGGAGAGATTTGATGATCCGCACCGTTTTCGTCGCCGCCTGTCTCGCGCTGGGGCTCTCGGCGCAGGCGTCCGCCGCCCCGGTCGTCATCGCGCCGCCCGCGTCCGGCGCCGCCGATCCGGCGCTGGCCGCTGTGATCGACACGCTGGTGAAGGCGGCCGAGGCCCGGGACTTCGCGCCCTTCGAGGCGGCGATGACGCCTGAGGCGACCGCCAGCTATGGCGGCGATGTCGGCCCGGCGGGGTTCAAAGCCGTCTATGACGTCGACAGCCCGCAGTCTCCGTTCTGGCCCGCATTCCTTGCGGCCGCGAAACTGGGCGGCGTGTCCGAACAGGACGATCTCTACACGCTGCCCTACACGGCCGGGGCGCTGCCCGACGAGGCCGATCCCTATCTCAGCGTCATCGCCATCGGCGACAGGACGGCGCTCTATGCCGAGCCCAGGCCGGACGCGAAGGTCATCGCCGATGTGACGCACCAGCTGCTCGAACAGGTCGATGTCGAGCCGGAGGATTACGAAAAGACCGGCCCCGATTATATCCACGTGAAGGCCGAGGCCGGCACCGGCTACGTCAAGGTCACCGAAGCGCGCTCGCCGCTCGACTATCGCGCCGTCTTCCAGAAGATCGACGGCGCGTGGAAGCTCGTGGCCTTCGTCGCCGGCGACTGACATGCCCGAAGCTCTGGAGACGGGCGAAACGGCGGCGCTGTTCGTCCGGGTGCTTGTGGCGCTCGGCGCCGGCTTCCTGATCGGGCTCGAGCGCGGCTGGCGTCAGCGCGACGAAAAGTCCGGCGATCGCGCCGCCGGCGTGCGCACCTATGCGTTTTACGGCCTCTTCGGCGGTCTGGCCGGAGTCGCGCCGGGCGACTGGACGCTTCCGGCCGCGCTGATCGGCGGGGCGCTGCTGGTCGCCGCCGGCTATCTGGTCAGCGTGCGCGACGAGGGCGCCGACCGCGGGATGACGTCCGAAGCCGCGGCGCTCGTCACCTTGTTGCTGGGCGGCCTCGCCGGACGCGGCGAGCTGCTGGTGGCGACGATCGGGGCCGTGGTCACGGCGCTGCTGCTCGATCTCAAGCGGCCCCTGCATGCTTTTCTCGGCCTCATCCGGCACGACGAGGTCGCAGCGGCGCTGAAACTGCTGGCGCTGTCGGTGCTGGTTCTGCCCTTCCTGCCCGACAAGGATTTCGGGCCCGACGGCGCGCTCAATCTCTACGGCATCTGGTGGGCGGTGGTGCTGGTCGCGGGGCTCAGCTTCGCGGGCTATATCGCGATCCGCATCTTCGGCGTCACGCGCGGGCCTCTGGTGTTCGGTCTGGTCGGCGGGCTCGCCTCGTCGACCGCCGTCACCGTCACCGCCTCGCGCCTCGCCCGGGCCGACAGCGCGCATGTCAATCCGTTCGCCGGCGCGATCGGACTTGCCGGGGCGGTGATGATGGTCCGCGTCGCGGTCTTCACCGCGCTCATCGCGCCCGGCCTGCTGGCGGCGCTATGGCTTCCGCTCGCGGCGGGGGCGGCGGTCATCGCCGTCGCCGCCGGCGCGGTGGCGCTGACCGCCCGCGGGGCCGAGGTCACCGACTTCGCCATCGAGCCGCCGCGCGATTTCTGGTTCGCCGTCGTTTTCGGCTGCGTGATGGCGGCGATCGGCGTCGGCGTCGTCTACGGCGAACGCTGGTTCGGCCATGCCGGCCTTTACGCCATCGCCATCCTGTCGGGTCCGTTCGATGTGGATGCGTTCACCTTGTCGGCGGCGCGCGGCGCGGGCAGCACGATTGCGCTTCAGCCGGCGGCCGACGCGATCTTGCTGGCGGTGGCGGTGAACACGCTGGGCAAGGCGGTGATCGCCTTCGCCCTGGGCGGTGCGGCGCTTGGCGTCCGCACCGCGCTGATTTCGGGACTGGCCGTCGCGGCGGGCGCGGCGGCCTGGGCCCTCAGTTGAGCTTGCCGCGCAGCTCGCGGATCGCGCTGTCGGCGATCGCGCTCGCCTTGCCCGCGTCGATGCGGGTGGCGATCAGGCCCGAGGCCGCAGCGATCGCGGCATCGGCAGCGGCCGACTTCACATCGGCCAGGGCCGAAGCCTCGGCCTGGGCGATCTTGTCTTCCGCCATCTTGGTGCGGCGGGCGACCAGCGCTTCCAGCGCCGCCTTGCCTTCCGCCTGCAGGCGCGCGGCGTCGGCCTGCGCAGCGGCCAGAATGGCGGCGGCTTCGCCTTCGGCTTCCTTCGCCTTCGCCTGATAGGTGGCGAGCAGGGCGGCGGCGTCCTCACGCAGGCGCTTGGCCTCGTCGAGTTCGCTGGAGATCGCGGCAGCCCGCGCATCGAGCTGCTTGGCGAGCACGCCCGGCACCTTCTTCCAGATCACCAGAGCGAAGAAGAGGAAAAGGCCGACCGCGACCCAGAAATGGGTGTCGAGATAGAAGGGAACGTCTTCGTGCATGATCGCTCCCCTTACCTCGCCAGCGCGGCGTCGACGGCGGAGCCGGCATCGTTGGCGGCGACGGTTTCACCCGTCAGGCGCGTCACGATCTCGGCGGCCGTCTCGGCGGCGACGGTGCGGACATTGCTCATCGCCGTCGTCTTCAGCGCGGCGATGCGCGCATCGGCGGCGGCGAGGTCGGCGTTCAGCTTCTCCTCCGCGGCGTGGCGCGCCGCGTCGGTTTCGGTTTTGACGGCCGCGCGGGTTTCATCGCCCAGCTTGCGGCCACGGGTGCGCGCATCGTTAAGCGCCGCGTCATACGCCTTGAGCGCGGCGTCGGCCGCTTCCTTGGCGCTGGCCGCAGCCGCGAGATCGCCGGCGATGCGGCTCCGGCGCGTCTCGAGGACGTTCCGGATGCGCGGGATCACCACGAAGGCCAGCAGCACGTAGAGGAGCACGAAGGCGATCGCGAGCCAGAACAACTGGCCGGCGAAGGTCTCCACCGCGAGCTGCGGCAGGCCTGCCTTGGGCTCCGCGCCATGCGCGGCCGCTTCAGCATGAGGTGCGGTTTCGGCGGCCACCGCGAGGATGGCCGGGGAAAGCGCGGTCAGGATGGCCATCAGGCCGCCCTCCCGTCAGATCGAGAGATCAGGTGAACAGGATGACGAACGCGAGCACCAGGCCGAACAGGCCGGTCGCTTCGCAGAGCGCGAAGCCCAGCAGCAGGTTGCCGTTCTGGCTGGCGGCGGCGCCGGGGTTGCGCAGCGCGCCCGACAGGAAGTTGCCGAAGATGTTGCCGATGCCGATGCCGGCGCCCAGCAGGGCGAGAGAGGCAAGGCCGGCGCCGATGAACTTCGCTGCTTCAGCTTCCATTGTAGTCACTCCTCAGGGAACAGGTTGGTTGGTGTGTCGGCCATGTGGGCAGGCCGCGTTCGGATGATCTCTTAGTGTTCGTGCAGATGGATCGCGTCGTTCAGATAGATGCTGGTCAGCACCGCGAACACATAGGCCTGCAGGCCCGCGACCAGGAATTCCAGCGCCGTCACCGCCACGATGCCCAGCATGGGAAGGACGGCGCCCGCCGAGAGGATGCCGCCAGCGGTGCCGAGGCTCACGACGAACATCGCGAACACCTTCAGCATGGTGTGGCCGGCCAGCATGTTGGCGAACAGACGCACCGAAAGGCTGATCGGGCGCGACAGGAATGAGATGACTTCGATCGGCACGATCACCGGCAGCAGCCAGCCCGGCACGCCGCCCGGAACGAACAGCGAGAAGAAGTGGAAACCGTGGCGGATGAGGCCGACCAGAATGACGACCAGGAACACCATCAGCGCCAGCGCGAAGGTGACGATGATGTGGCTGGTGGGCGTGAAGGAATAGGGCAGCAGGCCGAACAGGTTGCAGAACAGCACGAACATGAAGAGCGTGAAGATCAGCGGGAAGAACTTCATGCCTTCCTCGCCCGCGTTCTGTCGCACCGTGTTGGCGATGAATTCGTAGGTCAGCTCGGCCATCGACTGCAGGCGGCCGGGCACCAGCGCGGCGCGGGCCATGCCGATCACCAGGAACGCGGTCACGCCGATCACGGCGATCATCATCCACAGCGAGGCGTTGGTGAACGAGAGATCGACGCCGCCCAGTTCGAAACGCGGCAGCCAGCTCACAGGATGAACCTGGAACTGCTCCATCGGGCCGGCGATCATCTTCAGCATGGCGCCTTCAGTCCTCGTCTTCGTCGTCGCGCGTCGCCAGCGTGGGCGCCGTCTTGGCCTTCTCTGCGTCTTCGGCCTGCATCCTGCGCGCTGCGCGGAAGACGCCGAAGAACCCTGCCGCGATACCGAACGCCAGACCGGTCAGCAGGAACGCAGGGCGCGTCTCCAGCCAGCCATCCAGCAGGTAGCCCATACCGCCGCCGACCACGAGCGCTGCGAGGAATTCCGTCGACAGCTTCATGGCCGATCCGAGCGCGGTATTGGGCTCGGCAGTCGATTTGCGCGGGATTGTGCCTGTCGTTTCGGCGCGCTTCTCAAGGTCGCTCAGCCGGCGGCCGAGTTCGTCGAGCTTGCGCTTGTCGTGCGGTCCGTTGGGAGTCGACGACATGCCGTTTACGTTAGGCCCGCGGCCCGGCTGTGACGCCGTGTCGCGGGGTGCCCCCGGTTAAATTCGCGCGGAAACTATGGGCGGGCCCCCGGGAAGTCAAGCGCGTTCGGTTTCGCCTAACTATATGAAAAGTAATTGTTTTTCCTTGGCGCTGCGGAGCCGCATCCCATCCGTTCGCTGCATTTGCGAAGGCAGCGGCCGGAATCGCCCTCAACTGCGCTTGGGCGCGAATCCGCGCAGCAGGATCGGCGTGATGCCTTCGGCCACCAGGTCCAGCCCCGCGCCTTCGGGCAGGGCCCGGGCGCGCACGGCCAACCCGTCCATCAGCGCGTTCCAGAAAAACTGCACCCAGCGCGGGTCCAGCGTCTCGTCGATATAGCCCCGCCGCTGCATTTCGCCGACGATTCGCGAGCCGCGCTCGGCCAGGCGGTGTTCGACCATCCGCCAGATATCGGCATGCCCGGGCTCGTCTTCGGCGATGTCCATGTTGACGAAGAGGCGCAGCCACCCGCCCTTGTTGTGACGCTGCAACTGGCCCTGCACCATCTTCGCCAGCGCGTCCGCGGTGCTCGCGCGGAAATCGATCTCGCCCAGGATCATCCGTTCGGCGGCGTCGGCGTCGGTCTCCAGATTCGTCTCCAGCGCCGCGGCCAGAAGGTGCAGCTTGCTGGGGAACGAGGATTTCACGACCTTCAAATCCAGCCGCGCCCGCTTGGCGACATGCGCCAGCGAGAACGCCCTGTAGCCGTCAAGCTCCAGCGTTCTGATCGCCGCCGCCAGCACGCGGTCGCGCTGCGCGACGGAAAGAAAGCGCTTGGGCGGCTTTTTCGCCGCCGGTTTCGGCGCGCGCGTCTTCGCCCCGGTTTTGCTCGCTGCTTTGGCCATCGCGTCGCCGGCTCCGCTCCGTTCGCGCTGAGATGGTCGATCCGTCCGAAGGGTTCAAGACGCCGGCGGGTTATTCCGCCGCCAGCCGCTCGGCGCCCGACAGGTCCACCGACACGAGCTGGCTCACCCCGCGCTCCTGCATCGTCACGCCCATCAGACGGTCCATCCGCGCCATAGTGAAGGCGTGGTGGGTGATGATCAGGAAGCGCGTCTCGGTCAGCTTCGTCATCTCTTCCATGAGATTGCAGAAGCGCTCGATATTGGCGTCGTCCAGCGGCGCGTCGACTTCGTCCAGCACGCAGATCGGCGAAGGGTTCGACAGGAAGATGGCGAAGATCAGCGACAGCGCCGTCAGCGTCTGCTCGCCGCCCGACAGCAGCGACAGCGTCGACAGCTTCTTGCCCGGGGGCTTGGCCAGAATCTCCAGGCCCGCCTCAAGCGGATCTTCGCTTTCGGTCAGCGTCAGCTCGGCCTCGCCGCCGCCGAACAGCGTGGTGAAGAGCCGCTTGAAGTGGCCGTTCACCGTGTCGAACGCGGCCAGCAGACGCTCGCGGCCCTCGCGGTTCAGGCTGCCGATCGCGCCGCGCAGCTTGGCGATGGCCGATTCCAGATCGGCCTTCTCCGCCGTCATCGATTCAAGCCGCGTCTCGTATTCCTGCGCTTCCTCGTCGGCGCGCAGATTGACGCCGCCCAGGCTCTCGCGCTCGCGCTTCAGACGGTCGACCTTGGCGTCGATCTGATCCAGCGCGGGCAGGGCGTCGCCCTCTTCGTGGCCCGCCTTCTCCAGCAGCGCGTCGGGCTCGCACTCCAGCGCCTCGCGGATGCGCGCCGCCGTTTCGGCCAGACGCGCCCGCGCATTCTCAAGCCCCGCCACGCGGTGCGCCCGCGCCTCGCGCGCATCCGACAGCGCCGCATCGGCGGCTTTCGCCTCGCGGTCGGCGCGCGCCGCTTCCGCTTCTCCGGCGGCCAGCGCTTCGGCCGCCTCGCGGCGTGCGGCTTCCGCCGTCGCGATCGCGTCCAGCAGCGCGCCGCGCTTGGTCTCGATCTCGGCGGGGATCTGTTCGATTTCGGCCAGCTCTTCCTGACCGGCGGCCTGGCGTTCTTCCAGCGCCGCGATATGGCTGCGCGCCGCATCGCCGCGCCGCGTCCAGTCTTCCAGCTCGCGCCCCGCCGCGACGCCGCGCGCCGCCGCCACCGAGATTTCGCGCCTTGCGGCTTCCACCGCGCCGCGCGCATCGGTGGCCATCACGCGGGCTGCGCCCACTTCGCTCTGCAGCGTCTGGATGCGCGCCGCCAGATCGGCCTCGCCGGTCACTTCCGCCAGACCTGCGGCGGCGTCGGCCGCCGCCTTGTCGGCTTCGGCGTAATCGGCCGCCAGACGCTCGGCGGTCTCGCGCAGCGCCGCCGCGCGCGCCGAATGACGGATCGACTCGCGTTCCGCTTCGGCCGCCGCGCGCTCGGCCGTCGCCAGCGCCTGCTCCAGCATGCGCACCGCCTGACGCGCATCGCGTTCGGCGTTCGAGGCGGTCTCGGCGTCCTCGCGGGCGCGATGGAACTGCGCGCGCGCTTCGGCGGCGTCGTCGTCGGCGCCGACCAGCTCGCCCTTGACGACTTCCAGCCGGTTGCGCTGCGCCAGACGGATCGCCGCCGGCGTCTCGGCTTCCGCCGCGCTCCTCAGCCCGTCCCAGCGCCACAGTGCGCCTTCGCGGCTGACCAGACGCTGACCGGCCGCAAGCGCGGCCTGCAGGGCGTCGCCGCCGCTCGCATCGATCACGCCGATCTGCGCCAGACGGCGCGCCAGCGCGTCCGGCGCCTGAACGAACTGCGACAGCGCGACCGCGCCGTCCGGCAGGCCGTTGCTGGCTTCCAGCGGCGGCAGGGCGCGCCAGTGGGCCGGCGCGGCCTCATCCAGCGGCACGTCCAGATCGTCGCCCAGCGCCGCCGCGAGCGCGGCTTCATAGCCGGGCGTCACGCTCAGCGCGTCGATCAGCTTCGGCCACAGGCCGCCGCCCGATCCCAGCAACGTCGTGATGGCGCGCTCCTCGGCGCGCAGACGGGCCACTTCCTTGTCGGCGGCCGCCAGCGGCTCGCGCAGGGATTCGATGCGCGCCTGCGCCTCGATGCGCGCCGCTTCGGCTTCGGCGACGGCGGCGCGTCCGGCTTCGGCGGCGGCCGCGGCCGCGCCCAGCGCTTCGGCGGCGTGCACCACGTCCGGCGCGGCGGCGGCGTCGGCTTCCGCCCTGGCCTGATCGGCGGCGTTGGCGTCCATCGCCTGCGACAGACGCGAGACGCGGCGGGCGGCTTCGTCGCGCGCCCGCTCAAGGCTCTGGCGCCGGGCCGCCAGCCGCGCCAGTTCGGCGCGCGCCGCGTCCAGTTCGCCTTCAAGTCCGGTCAGCCCTTCATGGGCGGCCGCCGCTGCATCCTGCGCTTCGGCCAGCGCCGCCTCGCGGTCTTCCGATCCTGCGGCCAGCGCTTCGATCTCGCTCGTCAGCTGATCGATCACGCGGGCGGCGTCGGCGCCGCGCTCGCCTTCGCGCGCGATATCGGCGGCGATGTCGGAAAGCTGACGCTGAAGCCGCGCGGCCTGTTCGCGCGCCCGGCGCTCTTCGGCGTCCAGCTGATCGCGCTCGATGCGCAGACGCTGGAACGCGGCGGCGCGTTCGGCTTCGGTCTCGCGCAACGGCGGCAGCAATTCGTGCGCCTGGGCCTGCGCCGTGGCGGCGGCGGCGGCGCGTTCGGTCGCTTCCCCGGTCAGGCGCTCGGCTTCGGCCGACAGGCTTTCGGCGTCCTGCACGCCGGCCGCCGCGCCCTGCCAGCGCAGGTGATAGGCCATCGCCTCGGCCTGACGGATGAGGCCCGACAGATTGCGATAGCGCGTCGCCTGGCGCGCCTGGCGCTTCAGCGCCTGAAGCTGCGTTTCCAGCTCGCCGATCACGTCGTTGAGCCGGCCCAGATTGGTCTCCGCCGCCTTCAGCCGCAGCTCGGCCTCGTGACGGCGCGTGTGCAGGCCGGAAATGCCGGCCGCTTCTTCAAGGATGGCGCGGCGCTGCAAGGGCTTCGCCGCGATGATCTGGCCGATCTGGCCCTGACGCACCAGCGAGGGCGAATGCGCGCCGGTCGAGGCGTCGGCGAAGAACAGCTGCACGTCGCGCTGGCGCACTTCGCGCCCGTTGATGCGGTAGACGCTGCCCGCCTCGCGCTCGATGCGGCGCGAGATCTCGATCAGGTCGCTGTCGTTATAGGCCGACGGCGCGGTGCGTTCCTTGTTGTCGATGGCGATCACGACTTCCGCCATCGAGCGCGGCGCGCGATTGCCCGAACCGGCGAAGATCACGTCGTCCATGCCGGCGCCGCGCATCGACTTGGCGCTGTTTTCGCCCATCGCCCAGCGCAGCGCTTCCAGCAGGTTCGACTTGCCGCAGCCGTTCGGACCCACGATCCCGGTCAGACCGGGCTCGACATGCAACTCAGTGGGCTCGACGAACGACTTGAAGCCCGACAGCCGGATACGAGAAATCTTCACCGCTTGAACCTAACCCCGCTTCGCGAAGATCCTCATCCGCCCGCCTGTTTCCGGCGGATCACTTCTTCTGCTTTTCCAGCGCCGCCTTGAACTTGGCCTCGAAGTCCGCATAAGCCGCCGCGCCCTGAACCACCTCGCCATTGATGAACATGGTGGGGGTCGAGTTGACGGCCAGAACCTTCTTGGCCTCGTCCAGCGAATCCTGGATCTGCTTGAGGACCTTCTCGTCCTTCAAACATGATTCGACCTGGGCGCGCGAGAGACCGGCCCGGCGGGCGAGGGTGGCCAGCGCGTCGATCGCGCCTTCCTGCTTGTGCCATTCGGGCTGGCTGCGGAACAGAACTTCCATGAACGGATAGAAGCCTTCGCGCGGCAGACAGCGCGCGATCATCGAGGCGCCGGCCGCCACGTTATCCAGCGGATAGTCGCGCAGCACGTAATAGACCTGGCCCTTGTCGATCCATTCGGCCTTGATTTTCGGCATCGTTTCGATGGCGAACGCGGCGCAGTGGCCGCAGCCGGTCGAGGCGTATTCGATCAGCTTGATCGGCGCATTGGGGTCGCCCATGCCGATATCGGTCTCTTTCAGCGCCAGCGCCTTCTCGACCTCGGGATTGGCGCTCGCTTCGATCGTCGCTTCCTTGGGCATCAGGAAAAAGAACGCCGCCGCCACCACGGCCACCACGGCCGCGCCGACGCCGCCCGCGACGAGATAACGATTGTCCACGCCAGAACTCCTAAGAATTTCGCGCCCTTCAGGGCCGCGCACGGGCCGCTTATAGGGACGGATGCGCCCCGGCTCAACGCCGCCGAGCGTTGTCCACAGACCGCCGCATCAACTGTCTGAGACTTTCCCGCAAACCCGGATCGGACACTTTCTCCACCGATCGCGTCACCGCTTCCTCCTCCGCCGCGCTCAGGCGCGGGGGCTGCGGCTTGGGCAATAAAGTCTCGTTCGGCCGGGCGAGCGGGCCCTGCACGATCTTCAGGCTTTTGACGACGCCTTCGCCGGAAACCTGCGCGATCCGGGCGATCAGGTCGCGCTGCTGATGCTGGATCAGCAGCGCCGCCGCGCCTTCCACCTTCACCGTCATCACCCCGGCAGGGGTCACCGAGACCGGCCGCGCATGGGGGGCCAGCTGCGGCCCGGCGATATCGGCCCAGCGCGTCGCGATCGACATGACGGCGAAGCCCTTGCCCGCCGCCAGCTCGCGCGCCGTCCGCCCGGCGAGGCCGCCCAGCTTGCGCGGACCGCGCGTCGCCACGCGGGGCGCCTCGCTCTTGTCCTTCTCCTCGCGCTCGCTCATCTGTTGCCCCATGCCCCGCGGCTCGCCCTCGATCTCCAGCAAACTCCTCGCCTGGTACGATGTCCATGCGCGCAGCCTGCCCTGGCGCTACCGCCCCGGCGAGCGCGCGGACCCTTACCGCGTCTGGCTCAGCGAAGTCATGCTCCAGCAGACGACGGTGACGGCGGTGAAGGACTATTTCCTGCGCTTCACCGGGCTCTGGCCCACCGTCTTCGACCTCGCCGCCGCGCCGGCCGAGGACGTGATGCGGGAATGGGCGGGGCTCGGCTATTATTCGCGCGCCCGCAATCTGCACGCCGCCGCAAGGGCCGTCGCCGCGCTGGGCGGCTTTCCCGACACCGAAGAGGGGCTGCGCGCGCTGCCCGGCGTCGGCCCCTATACCGCCGCCGCCATCGCCGCCATCGCCTTCGACCGCAAGGCGAGCCCGGTCGACGGCAATATCGAGCGGGTCGTGGCGCGGCTGTTCGCCATCGAAACCCCGCTGCCCGCCGCCAAGCCTGAGCTGAAGCGGCTGGCCGCCACGCTCACGCCCGACCGGCGCGCCGGCGATTTCGCGCAAGCGATGATGGATCTCGGCGCCACGCTCTGCACCCCGCGCAATCCGGCCTGTTCGCTTTGCCCGCTGAATGCGGATTGCCGGGCTTATAAAGACGGCATCGCCGCGACGCTTCCCCGTCGCGCCCCGAAGGCGGCCCGGCCCGACCGGGCGGGGGCGGCCTTCGTTCTCCTCAGCGACCAGGGCAACGTCCTTGTCCGCCGCCGTCCGCCCAGGGGGCTGCTCGGCGGCATGCTGGAAATCCCCTCAAGCCCCTGGGGGCCGCCGCCTGACGATCCGCTTAGCTACGCGCCGCAAAAGGCCCGCTGGGCGCGCGCGACCGGGCAGGTCGAACACGTCTTCACGCATTTCCGCCTGACGCTCGAGGTCTATGCGGCGCGCGGCGCGCCTCAGACCGCCGAGGGCCTCTGGCTGCCGCTCGCCGATCTCGACGCCGCCGGCCTACCGTCCGTGATGCGAAAGGTCGCCGCGGCGGGCCTTGCCGCTCTTGGCGAGCACGGCTTCGGCCGGCGGTGATTCAAGCTCGGCCCGGATCTGCTGGCGCAGCAGGTCGATCGGCTTCAGCTTGCCGTCCACCATGAAGTGCCAGAACGTCCAGCCGTTGCAGGCCGGCAGGCCCTGCACATGCGCCCCGATCTGGTGGATCGAGCCGGTCGCCCCGTCGACGCTGATCGAGCCGTCGGCCCGCACCCGCGCGGCGTGGCGCTTGGCCGGGTCATAAAGTTTCGTGCCGGGGTCCAGCAGCCCGCGCTCGACCACCTGACCGAACGGGATGCGGACCTCCTCGCGCTTCATCTTCTTGATCTCGACATCTTCCGACGCCGCCGGCACCACCTGCCGCAGCCGCTCGCGGGCCGCTTTGATGTAGCCCGGGTCGCGCTCGATGCCGATGTAATGACGCCCCAGCCGCTTGGCGACCGCCCCGGTCGTGCCGGTTCCGAAGAACGGGTCCAGCACCACATCGCCGGGTTTCGAGGCCGCCAGGATCACCCGGTGCAACAGCGCCTCGGGCTTCTGGGTCGGGTGCGCCTTGGCGCCGTCCTCGCCCTTCAGCCGCTCGCCCCCGGTGCAGAGCGGGATCAGCCAGTCCGAGCGCATCTGCAACCCTTCGTTGAGGGTCTTGAGCGCCTCATAGTTGAACGTGTAGCCCGTCGCGTTCGCCTCGGGCGAGGCCCAGATCAGCGTCTCGTGGGCGTTCGTGAACCGCCGGCCCCGGAAGTTCGGCATCGGGTTCGACTTGCGCCAGACGATGTCGTTGAGGATCCAGAACCCCAGGTCCTGCATCGTCGCCCCGACCCGGAAGATGTTGTGGTACGAGCCGATCACCCACAGCGTTCCGGTCGGCTTCAGCACCCGGCGGCACTCGGCCAGCCAGGCATGGCTGAAGCGGTCATACTCGGCGAAGCTCGAGAACTTGTCCCAGGCGTCATCCACCCCCGCCACCCGGCTCTGGTCGGGCCGGGTCAGCTCGCCCTGCAGCTGCAGGTTATAGGGCGGGTCGGCGAAGATCAGATCGACCGAACGGTCGGGCAGGGTTCTCAGAGCGGCGACGCAATCGCCCGACAAAATCGTATTGATCGGCAAACGCTGCGCCTGTGCGGCTTGAGCCGCCTTGACCGCCTGAGACACCTGACACCCCGCCACTTTGTGTGCGCGAAGCTGAGTCCCGGTGGACTCGCGGTCAAGAGTCTCAATGGAATCAAAGCGTTAACACATCTTCCTGTGGAGTCCCGTGAAGCGCCACCCCCTAGATATAGGGGGTCGGAATTAACCATAAGCGCAGTTTGCGGGGCCAAGGGATTCAAATGACTCAACGAATCCCGCTTTGGCACAATCGCGCGATCGCGCGGCCGCCGCGCCGCCGGCGGAAGCGAACAGGATTCACCGCAAAAGTGAACGCCCGTCCGGATTCGGGGCCGTTCTGAGCTGAATCCACCAAGGGATTCAAAAGACTCGCAGTTTCGGGCTTGGCGCGCATTTTCGCCTTGGCCGCCCCTTGTCGGTCTCGGGACGGCGCAGCCGACCCCCGCAGACCCATGCCTGAGGCGGTTCAGAACATGACGGGGGACGCCCGCCCGCATGGGGCATGGCGCCTCGCAACGCCCCCTCGGGTCGTCCGGCAATGACAGGTGGCTAAGCTCAGAGCCCGCGCTTCGCCGAGGCGACGGGCGCGAACGTCATCCGGTGGATCGGGCAGGGCCCCAGCCGCAGCAGCGCTTCGGCATGCTGCGCGGTGCCATAGCCCTTGTGCCGGGCGAAGCCATAGCCGGGATGTTCGGCGTCCAGCGCCGCCATCATCCGGTCGCGCGTCACCTTGGCCAGGATCGAGGCGGCGGCGATCGACAGCGACTGCGCGTCGCCGTTCACCAGCGCCCGGGTCGGCACGGCGAAGGCCGGCGGGTCGTTGCCGTCGACCAGCGCGGCGACCGGCGGCGGCCCCGACAGGCTCAGCGCCTCCAGCGCCCGGGTCATCGCCAGATGGGTCGCCTGACGGATATTGATCCGGTCGATCTCCTCGGCGCTGGCCAGCCCGATGCCATAGCTGACGGCCGATGCGGTCACGGCATCGAACAGCCGCTCGCGCTGACTCTCCGTCAACTTCTTGGAGTCGTTGATCCCCTCGGGCATGGGGCGCGACATATCCAGGATCACCGCGGCCGCCGCCACCGGCCCGGCCCAGGGGCCCCGGCCGGCTTCGTCGATCCCGGCGATGGGCAGGCCATACAGCGCCGCCATCGCGCGCTCGGCCGCGAAATCGGGTCCCGGCGCAGAGGCGGCGGAGAGGGTTGCGATCCGGGAGCGGGTGAGCGCGCGGGCCATGACTCCACCCCATACGCGATTCGGCCCTGCGGGCGCGATTCTCGCCAGCGCGGCGCTCACAGCAGGGCCAGCTGCTGCGGCACGCCGGGCCGGGCCGGGCGCAGGAACTGGCTGGCGTCCAGGGGAAAGCGCTGGGCGTTCAGCTTCAGCCGGCGGGTCGCCAGGCGGAAGCGCTGGCCGATCAGCTCGGCATAGGGGCCGCCCCCGGTCATCCGGGCGCCCCAGCTCGCGTCATAGTCCTTGCCGCCGCGCATCGCCCTGACCAGCGCCATCACATGCGCGGCCTTGTCCGGCACATGCGTCTCCAGCCACTCCCGGAACAGGTCTTTGATCTCCAGCGGCAGGCGCAGCATCACATAGCCCGCCGAGCTCGCGCCGGCCTCCGCCGCCCGCTCCAGGATCTGCTCCATCTCCATGTCGTTCAGCGCCGGGATCAGCGGGGCGGTCATCACCGCCGCCGGGATGCCGGCCCGCGACAGCGCCCGGATGGCGTCCAGCCGTTTCGCCGGCGACGAGGCCCGGGGCTCCATCGTCCGCGCCAGCTTGCCGTCCAGCGTGGTGATCGAGACCGCCACCTTGGCGAGGCCGCGCTCGGCCATCGGGCCCAGAATGTCGATATCGCGCGTCACCAGATGGTTCTTGGTCACGATCGCCACGGGATGGTTGTGGGCGGCCAGCACCTCCAGCACCTGACGGGTGATCCGGTGCGTCCGCTCCAGCGGCTGATAGGGGTCGGTATTGGTCCCCAGCGCGATCACCCGGGGCGTGTATTTCGGGTCCGCCAGTTCGGCCGCCAGCAATTCGGCGGCGCGCGGCTTCAAAAGGATGCGCGTCTCGAAATCCAGCCCCGGCGACATGCCCAGCCACGCATGGCTCGGCCGGGCGAAGCAGTAGACGCAGCCATGCTCGCACCCCCGATAGGGGTTGATCGAGCGGTCGAACGACAGGTCGGGCGAGCTATTGCGCGCGATGATGCTGCGGCTCGCGTCGTAAAGAACCGTGGTTTTCGCGGCGGGACGATCCTCGGCCTCCAGCGTGCCCCAGCTGTCGTCCTCGCGCACATGGCTGAACCGCTCGTAGCGCCCGTCCGCATTCGAGATCGCGCCGCGGCCCTTTTGCGGGGGTGGGGTGGGGGCCGCTGACATGCGGGGAGGCGCGTCACGGCGGAGGGCGCTACGAGCGTTCATGGGGCCATCCTACACCATGAAAAGAACAAAGCAAGAACATATCGGATTGCGGCATCCACACGCCCTGAAAGAACGTAAGCTCGGGCTCAAGGTTGCATGCTTGAACGGGGGCACGCCCATGAAGACCGTCCTGCTCATAATCGGCATCGTCGCAACGCTCGCCGGCCTCCTCTGGGCCGCACAGGGCATGGGCTGGATCATGTGGCCCGAGAGCAGCTTCATGCTCGCCGACCGCAAATGGGCCTGGATCGGCGGCGCCACCGCCATCGCCGGCCTCGCGCTGGTCGGCGTCTCGCGCCGGCGCTGAGCCGCGGGGCGACGGGCTGACCTTTACGTTACGGGCGTGTTGATCGCCGGGGTTCGGCTCTGGCACAAATACCGTAATGCTGTCCGTCGTCATCCCCACGCTCAACGCCGAACGCAGCCTGGTGCGCACCCTCACCAGCCTGGTCGAGCCGGCCATGCGCGGGCTGGTGCGCGATGTGGTCATCGCCGATGGCGGCTCCACCGATCAGACGCTCGACATCGCCGAGGACGCGGGCTGCGAGATCGTGCGCGCCAATGCCACGCGCGGCGGTCTGCTCGATGCCGGAGCCCGCGCGGCCAAGGGGCCTTGGCTTCTCTTCCTGCGCGCCGAAACGGCGCTGGAGCCGGGCTGGGACGCCGAGGCCTATCAGTTCATCCGTCAGGGCGGCGAGAAACGCGCCGCCACCTTCCGCTTCGCGCTCGACGACAAGCGCTGGTCGGCGCGCCGGGCCGAGATGGTCTATCGCCTGCGCAACAAGATCCTTGCGTTGCCCTATGGCGATCAGGGCCTGCTGATCTCCAAGTCGCAATACGAACGTCTCGGCGGCTACAAGCCGCTCAATGTCCTGGAAGACGTCGATCTCGTCACGCGGCTGAAGCGCCAGCTCGGCCGCGCCGGCCTCACGCGCTTCGCCTCCAAGGCGATCGCCAGCGGCACGCCGCGCAGTTCGATCCGCAGCGCCGCGCTGCTGACCCTCTACACGCTCGGCGTCAGCCCGGAAAAGCTGCAGCGCTGATCAAACCCGGTTCGTCATGGTGAGGCGCCCTGCGCAGCAGGGCCTCGAACCACGCACGGCGCATCGAGCGCTACCGCTCCATCAACCGCGGCATGATGTCGACGAAATTGCAGGGCTTGTGCCGGCTGTCGAGCTGGTACTTCAGGATGTGATCCCACCCGTCCTTCACCGCGCCGGTCGAGCCCGGCAGGCAGAAGATATAGGTGCCGCCCGCCAGCCCGGCGCAGGCTCGCGACTGCACGGTCGAGGTGCCGATCGTCATATAGCTGATCAGATGGAAGATGACGGAGAACCCGTCGATCTCCTTTTCGAACACCGCCTTCGCCGCTTCCACCGTCACGTCGCGTCCGGTCAGGCCGGTGCCGCCGGTGGAGATGATGACGTCGATCAGCGGGTCGGAAATCCAGTTCCGGAATGTCGCCGCGATCAGCTCCGCGTCGTCTTTCAGGATCGCCCGCTCGGCCAGAATGTGCCCCGCCTCGGTCAGCCGCGCGGCCAGCGTGTCGCCCGAACGGTCGTCGGCCTGCGAGCGCGTATCGCTCACCGTCAGCACGGCGATCCTGACCGGCACGAAGGGCAGGCTCTCGTCGATGCGCGGGGCGGGGGCGAGGGTGGGCGGCATGGAAAGGCTCCGTCTGAGAGCTCAGTCTCTCACGCGGCGGCCAGCGTCGCCACCTCGTCGGGATCGCGCCCCACCGCCATGCGATAGGTCAGCCGCGCCAGCCCCAGCGTGAGCGCGTTGCGTTCGGCCTCGCTCACATCGAGAAAGCCGATCTCCAGCGTCGCGTTGAACAGCATCTGCGCCATCAGCCAGGTGTCTTCCTGGGGCCGCGCCAGACGCATCGTATCGCCCGCCGCCACGCGGATGTCCTGCGCCAGTTCGACCAGCGCGTTGCGCCAGGCCGCCACGGTCGGCAGCGTCATCACGAACGGAATCTGGCGCAGCAGCACATAGGACAGCTTCTGCTCCTCCACCACATTGGCGACGCCCTGCTGCGTCAGCCTGACGACGCCCTCCCAGGGGCTGACCCCGACATTGTCGGTGAAGACCTTGCGCATGCGGCGGGTGGATTCGGCCATCATCCGCTCGGCCAGCACGGCCACGATGGTCTCCTTGTCGGGGAAGAAATCGTAGAGCGTGCCGATACCCACGCCCGCCACCTTCGCGATGTGGTTGGTGTTCAGCCCCTCATAGCCGTCCTTGCGCAGGATGCGGGCGCAGGCCGAGATCATCGCATCGAAGCTCATCTTCGATCGGGCCTGCTTGGGCCATTTCTTGGGCGTGTAGGCGGACATCTCGGGGGCCTTCGGCGTTTACCTCTCGCCCGCCACTATCCGGCATTTCCGAGCAATTGCTAGGAATTATATGGGCCGCCTAGTCCCGATCCGGCGCGCCCAGCGGGAAATACGCCCGGAAATACCGCGCCTCCTCCACCGCCCGCGCGAACGAGGGCCGCTTCAGCAGCCGCGCGCGATAGGCGCGCAGGTTCTCATAGCGCTCGGGAATCTCATAAACCCAGTCGGCATAGAACAGCGACGGCGAGGCCGCCGCATCGGCCAGCGAATAGCTCTCGCCCACCGCCCAGCTCCGGCCCTTCAGATAGGTCTCAAGCCAGCCATAGGCCTGCTCCAGCCGGGTCTTCGCAAGCTCAAGCCCGTCTTCCGGCTTCATCGGGATGTGGCCGAGCTTGCTCGCCACCGCCGCTTGCTGCGCGTCCATGACGTGCAGATCGAAGAAGCGGTCCATGAAGCGCACATCCAGCGCCGCCTTGGGGTCTTCCGGGATCAGCTTCACCGCGCCGGGATGATGCAGCTGCAGATACTCGATGATAATGCTGGTCTCGGTGAGCGTGCGCTCGCCATCCACCAGCACCGGCATCTTCTTCATCGGCCACAGCGTCGCCCACTCCGCGCTGTTCTCCGGCTGGTCAGGCCCCAGCCTGCGAAAGTCGAACGGCGTCGCGTTCTCGTACAGCGCGATCAGCGCCTTCTGCGTGTACGACGAAAAATGATGGCCATAGAGCGCCAGCGTCATAGCCCCTCCAACCGCTCCATCACGCTCAGAAGGTCCCGCCACACATAGCGCTTGTTCAGCGGCACGCGCAGCAGCGCGGCGGGGTGGAACGTCGCCATCGCGGGACAGCTATGTCCGTCTACGGATAATTCCTGCCACTTGCCGCGCAGCCGCGTGATGCCTTCGCTCGTATCGAACAGGTTCTTCATCGCCGTCGCGCCCAGCGCCACCACGACCTTGGGCTTCACCAGCGCGATATGGCGCTTCAGGAACGGCAGGCAGACTGTCGCCTCCGCCAGCGCCGGCTCGCGATTGTCCGGCGGCCGCCAGGGCAGCGTGTTGACGATATAGACATTCGTCCGGTCGCGCCCCAGCGCGGCGAGGAAGCGGTCCAGCAGCTGGCCCGACATGCCCACGAACGGCAGGCCCTTCTCGTCCTCGTCGCGCCCCGGCGCCTCGCCGACGAACATCAGGTCGGCGTTCGGGTTGCCGTCGGCGAAGACCAGGTTCTGCGCCGTCTTTTTCAGCGGACAGCCCTCGA
>JAKOQZ010000111.1 GCA_029778105.1 Pseudomonadota bacterium
CGAGGGCGTGACGGATCAGCGAGTCGGCGCGGTGCATGAGCCATGCTTGCCGAACGCCGTCACCTGCGCCAGACTGACAAAAAATCATAATCCCAGGGAGGGAGCGATGACCGGCGAAGCGCCCGTGAAATCGATTCTGGAGCTGAGCGCCTTTGACCCCGTGGCGAAGGCCGATCCGCACGCGCGGCTGAAGCCGTTGCGGGAAGACTGCCCCGTGTGGCGCGACGAGAGCACGAAGTCGTGGTTCATTTCGCGTTACGCCGATGTGCGCGGCGTGGTGAACGACCGCACGATGTGGCGCAGCGGCGAGCGGGCCGAGCAAGGATCGTTCTCGCGCTTCCTGCTGGACGAAAGCCGCCTGCACGAACCGCCGGGCGAGCGGCAGTCGATCCTGACGATGGACGAACCTGACCACAGCCGCATCCGCACGCCCCTGTCGAAGGCGTTCTATGCGCGCGTCGCGAAGTCACGGCCGAAGATCGACGCGATCGTCAGCGACGTGCTGGACAGCGTGGCCGACCGCAAGGCGTTCGACCTGATCGGCGACGTCGCCATTCCCATCCCCATCATCACCATCGCGCGCATATTGGGCGTGGACGACCAGCGCCTGTCCGAATTCCGCGACTGGTCGGAAGGCGTGATCCTGGGGCTCAACCCGGTGCGCACGCCCGATGAGACGGCGCATATGGAACGCAGCCAGGCGGCGATGACCGATTACTTCACCGAGCTGATGACCGCGCGGCGCGTGAAGGCCGAAGACGATCTGGTCAGCGACATGGTGCAGCTGCAGGCCGAGGGCGCGCCGCTGAGCGACACCGAAGTGCGCACCAATCTGCTGGCGCTGCTGGTGGGCGGCAACCTGACCACCACCGATCTGATCGGCAATGGCGTCAGGCTGTTCCTGCTGCATCCCGAGCAGAAGGCGAAATTGGTGGCCGACCCGACGCTCGTGCCGCAGGCGGTGGAGGAGATCCTGCGCTTTGAAGGCCCGGTCGACATCACCGGACGCGTGATGCCGGAGGACCGCACGGTCGGCGGCTGCCCGATGAAACAGACGCACAGCGTGGTGCTGGGCCTGCGCGCCGCGAACCGCGACCCGGCCGCGTTCGAGCGGCCGGACGAGTTCGACATTTCGCGCAAGGGCACGCCGCATGTCTCGTTCGGCGGCGGCAGCCATATCTGCATCGGCGCGCCGCTGGCGCGGATGGAGGCGGCGAGCTTTTTCTCCACCTTCTTCCAGCGCTTTCCGACGCTGCACATCGCGGAGACGGGCGAGCCGCAATGGCGCGCTTTGCCCTTTTTCCGCGGGATGGAGCGGTTCGTCGTCGCGGTCTAGCGGCGGAAATGCGCGGGGGCTTGTCGGGACCGTGACTCTCCATTCGTCTCAATGGAGACAGGACACGGAGGCGCGCCATGACGATCACCATCACCGCCTTTGAGGCGTCGCCCGATCGCGGACGGGGCCTCGCGCGCGACATGCGGGTACGCTGGGCGCTTGAGGAGGTCGGGCAGCCCTATGAGGTGCGGCTGGTGTCTTTTGCGGCGATGAAGAGACAGGCGCATCTGGCGCTGCATCCGTTCGGGCAGATCCCGACCTATGAGGAGGGCGACCTCGCGATTTTCGAGAGCGGGGCGATCGTGCTGCATATCGCGCAGACTCATCCGGGTTTGTTGCCGGACGATGCGGATGCGCGGGCGCGGGCGATCAACTGGCTGTTCGCGGCGCTGAATACGGTGGAGCCGCCCATCGTCGAGCTGGAACAGACCGGCTTCACCGATGGCGACAAGCCTTGGCATGCGGCGCGCGTGCCGATGATGCAGGAACGCATCCGCACGCGGCTGAAATCGCTGTCGGACCGGCTGGGCGATGCCGACTGGCTGGATGGCGCGTTCAGCGCGGGCGATCTGATGATGGTGATGGTGCTGCGCCGGCTGGAGGGCGACGGGCTGGTCGAGGAGTTTGCGAACCTTGTCGCCTATGTCGAACGCGGCAAGGCGCGGCCCGCTTATAAGAGGGCCTACGCTGATCAGTATGCGGTGTTCGCCGCGTTGCCGAAGGACTGACTACTCTGCCGCCTCGGCCGGGGCGGGCGGGGTCCATTTCAGGACCGGTTTGCGGGCGGCGGCGGTTTCATCGAGACGCGAGCGAGGCGAGAGGTAAGGCGCGCCGCTGAAGCGGTCGGTGGCGCTCTCCTTGTTTCCGGCTTTGGCTTCCAGCGCGAGGGCGCGCATCGCCATGATGAAGCGGTCGAGCGTTTCCTTGCTCTCCGTCTCGGTCGGCTCCACCAGCATCGCGCCGTGGACGACGAGCGGGAAATAGACCGTCATCGGGTGATAGCCCTCGTCGATCAGCGCCTTGGCGAAGTCGAGCGTGGTGACGCCGGTGCCTTTCAGGAACGTGTCGTCGAACAGCGCCTCGTGCATGCAGGGACCGGTGTCGCCGAAGGGGGCGGACATGACGTCCTTGAGCTGGCTGAGAACATAATTGGCGTTGAGCACGGCGTCCTCGGCGACCTGGCGGAGGCCATCCGACCCGTGGCTCATCATGTAGCTCATGGCGCGGGTGAACATGCCCATCTGGCCGTGGAAGGCGGTGAGGCGGCCGAAGGGCGTCTCGCCCTGCCCCGTATCGTCGCTGTGCTCCACGTTGCGGAAGCCGTCCTTCTCCGCGACCACGTAAGGCAGCGGCACGAAGGGCGCGAGGGCTTCGGAGAACACCACCGGACCGGCGCCGGGGCCGCCGCCGCCATGGGGCGTGGAGAACGTCTTGTGCAGATTGATGTGCATCGCATCGACGCCGAGATCGCCGGGGCGCACGCGGCCGACGATGGCGTTGTAGTTGGCGCCGTCGCAATAGAAGAAGCCGCCCGCGCCGTGGATGGCGTCGGCGATTTCGCGCACTTCGTCTTCAAACAGGCCGCAGGTGTTGGGGTTCGTCACCATCACCGCCGCGACATCGGGGCCGAGCTTGGCCTTCAATGCCGCGAGATCGACGCGGCCGCGATCCGTCGCAGGCACTGTGTCGACCGTGTAGCCGATGAGCGCGGCGGTGGCGGGGTTGGTGCCGTGCGCCGATTCCGGCACGAGGATGCGCGTGCGCTGCTTCTCGCCGCGCGCCTGAAGCGCCGCCTTGATCGCCATCAACCCGCACAGCTCGCCATGCGCGCCGGCCTTGGGCGACATCGCGACGGCGGGCATGCCGGTGAGCGTCTTCAGCCAGTGCGCGAGGCGGTCGATGAGCGCGAAGGCGCCCTGCACCGTTTCCTGCGGCTGCAGCGGATGGATGTCGACGAAGCCGGGGAAGCGCGCGACCTTTTCGTTCAGGCGCGGGTTGTGCTTCATCGTGCACGAGCCGAGCGGGAAGAGGCCGGTGTCGATGGAGTAGTTCTTCTGGCTGAGGCGGACGAAGTGGCGGACGGTTTCCGGCTCCGACAGATCCGGCAGGCCGATCTCGCCCTTGCGCGCCGTGCCGCCGAGGCGATCGGCGCGGCGTTTCGGTTCGGGCAGATCGACGCCCCATTTGCCCGAACGGCCGCGATCGAAGATGAGGCCTTCTTCCTGCACCAGCGCGCGGTGGCCTGTGTAGGTGACGATCTGTTCGCCGCCGGTCGCAACCGTGTGGGTGGGGCGGCCCTGATTGTTCATGCTCATGACAGCACCTCGCTCAGCGCCGCGGCGAAGGCGGCGCGGCAGTCATCGGTATTCACTTCGGTGGCGGCGACGATGAGGAGGTTCTCCACGTCCTTGTCGCCCGGATAGAGGCGGCTGGCCGGCACGCCGCCGAGCACGCCCTTCTTCGCCAGTGCGGAGACGACGCCCGCAGCGGGCTTGGGCAGCTTGATCGTGAATTCGTTGAAGTAGGTCTTGGTCAACACCTCGACGCCCGGCACAGCGGCCAGTGCGTCAGCCAGATCGCAGGCCGCTTCGTGGTTGAGCTGGGCGAGGCGCTGGAAGCCGTGCTCGCCCAGCAGCGTCATGTGGATGGTGAAGGCGAGGCACATCAGGCCGGAGTTCGTGCAGATATTCGATGTCGCCTTCTCGCGGCGGATATGTTGCTCGCGCGTGGAGAGCGTCAGCACGTAGCCGCGCCGGCCCTGGCCATCGACCGTCTGGCCGCAGAGGCGGCCCGGCATCTGGCGCATGTATTTCTCGCGCGTCGCGAACAGGCCGACATAGGGGCCGCCGAACTGCAGGCCGACGCCGATGGACTGGCCCTCGGCCACCACGATGTCGGCGCCCATCTCGCCCGGTGAGGTGACGAGGCCGAGCGAGACGGCTTCGGTGACCACCGCGATCAGCAGCGCGCCCTTGGCATGCGCGGCCTCGGCGAGCGGCTTCAGGTCGATGAGATTGCCGAAGACATCGGGGTTCTGCACGACGACGCAGGCCGTATCGGCATCGATGCGGGCGGCGAGGTCTTCCGGTGCGGTGGGGTGGACGCCGCCGAGTTCGACGGTGAGGTTCGCGCCGGCATGGCCGCAGACGGTGCGCACCACATCGGCATAGTGCGGATGCAGGCGGCCCGAGAGCACGGCCTTGTGGCGCCGCGTGACGCGCGCGGCCATCAGGACGGCTTCGCCGGTGCCAGTGGAGCCGTCATACATGGAGGCGTTGGCGACCTCCATGCCGGTGATCGCGGCGACCTGGGTCTGGAATTCGAACAGATACTGCAGCGTGCCCTGCGCGATCTCGGGCTGATACGGCGTGTAGGAGGTGAGGAATTCCGATCGCTGGATGATGTGATCGACGCTGGCGGGGACGTGATGCTTGTAGGCCCCCGCGCCGACGAAGAACGGCACCGACGAGGCGGTGACGTTCTGGGCCGCGAGCTTGCCGAGGTCGCGCTCCACCTGCATCTCGCCCATGAAGCGCGGCAGGTCGACGGGATCTTTCAGGCGAGCGGCTTCGGGCACGTCGACGAAAAGATCGTCAATGGAGCGCGCACCGATGGCGGCCAGCATCTGCTGGCGCTCGTTCGGCGTCAGGGGCAGGTAACGCATGGGGCTGACTTATCCGTTGGCGGCGACGAAGGCGTCGTAGGCGGCCTTGTCCATGAGGTTGGAGAGATCG
>JAKOQZ010000112.1 GCA_029778105.1 Pseudomonadota bacterium
AAGGTGTCGAGGAAGGTATCGACAATGCCGGTGTCGCTCATGGCGCGGTGCTCCCGGCCTGATCGGCGGGAACGAACTTGCCGGGCAACTCCGGCCGGATAGCCGCGTCCGTCCGGCCGCCGTCACTGCCCGCGCTATTATAGGGGGCGGGGAGCAAAGCATTCTCGCCCGGCGTGGGTGCATCGGCATCCTTGCCGAAGAAGCGGCGGCGGTTCGCGGCCCATGCCTGTTCGCACCCGGAGTCCGGCATGGTGAGCGTGGCGCAGCGTTCCAGTTCGCGGGTCAGCAGCGCATGAGCTTCCCCGTCGTCGAGCAACGGCAGGATGGCGTCGAGCGGCATGTCGCCCGGCGGGCGGAGGGCTTCCACCGCCACCACGGCGAGCATGATCCCGGCAAGCGCCGCGACGCCTGCGATCTTCTTGTTGCGCGACATGGGCGCTTCTCCTGTCAATCGCGGCCGAAGAAACGGCGGAAGCGTTCGCGTCCCTCCGCCTCGATCGCGGCCTGCCGCGCGGCGTCGAGCGCCTGCGCCCGGCCCTGCGCGGCGACCGCGGCGGTGAGGTCGGCAAGCTGCTGCGATTGCAGGGCGAGAAGCTGGTTGCCTGCCTGCGCGGCCTGGAGCGCGCCGGTCGCCGACTGACTGGCCGAGACCAGGCTGTTCATCGTGGCGCGGGCGCCGTCGATATTGCCGACCACACCGGCCTGAACCTTCAGCGCATCCTCGAACGCGCCGACGCTATCCTCCCAGCGCGCATTGGCGTTGGCGACCATCTGCGCGTTGGTCCCGGTGAGGTTCGCGCCCTTGTAGCGGCCATTGAACGCCTGCTGGATGTCCTGGACATTATAGGCGATGCGCTGCGCTTCCCCGAGAAGCTGCTGGGTCTGCCGGACCTGCTGCTGGAGCGTGTCGACGGTCGAGAGCGGCAGCGAGGCGAGATTGCGCGCCTCGTTGATCAGGCTCGTCGCCTGATTCTGGATTTGCGTGATCTGGTTGTTGATCTGCTGAAGCGCGCGGGCCGCCTGCAGGACGTTGGAGGCGTAGTTGGTGGGATCATAGACGATCCCGCCGAACTGCGCCTGTGCGGGCGCGGCGACGAACATCGGCGCGACGGCCGCGCTGGCGAGAACGCCGGCCAGGATGACGCGGCGAACGGGAAGCAATTTCATAAGTCGATCTCCATGTCTGTCGTGAGGGGAAGCTGGTGCTGGCGATCCGATGGCGGCTCCGGCAGCAGTTCGACGGCCCAGGCGCAGCCGCGATGCCGCAGCCATTCGGCGGCAAAGGCGGCAGCCCCATCGGTTTCGATGATGTCGGCGATGGCGAGCTGGTCGGCTTTCGACGACGCGGCGGTGAAGGCGAGCGCGACTTCGCCCAGCCCCAGCTCGAACAGGCGGTTGCCTCGCCGCGACTGGCAGTAATAATCGCGCTTCGGCGTCGCCCGGCTGAGGATTTCGATCTGCCGGGCGTTGAGTCCGAACCGCTCGTAGATCGCCGCGATCTGTGGTTCCGCCGCGCGCTCGTTCGGCAGGAATATGCGGGTCGGGCAGGACTCGATGATGGCCGGGGCGATGCTTGAGGTTTCGATGTCGGCGAGGCTCTGCGTGGCGAAGACGACGGAAGCGTTTTTCTTCCTGAGCGTCTTGAGCCACTCGCGAAGCTGGGCGGCGAAGTCGGGGCTGTCGAGCACCAGCCAGCCCTCGTCGATGATGATCAGCGTCGGGCTTCCGTCGAGCCGATCCTCGATCCGGTGAAACAGGTAAGACAGGACGGCGGCGGCCGATCCCGCGCCGACCAGCCCCTCCGTCTCGAACGCCTGGACATCGGCTTCGCCGAGCCGCTCGGCTTCGGCGTCGAGCAGCCGCCCCCACGGCCCGCCGATACAATAGGGAGCGAGCGCCTGCTTGAGCGTCTGCGATTGCAGGAGAACGGCGAGGCCAGTCAGCGTCCGTTCCGCGACCGGGGCGGAAGCAAGCGAGCCGAGCGCCGACCAGATATGCTCCTTGGCCTGCGGATCGACCGCGACGCCTTCGGATACGAAGATCGCCGCGAGCCATTCGGCCGCCCAGGCCCGTTCGGCGGGATCGTCGATGCGGGAGAGCGGCTGCAACTGCACGCCGCTCTCGTCCTCGGACAGCCCGCCACCCAAATCCTGCCAGTCGCCACCCATGCCGAGCGCGGCGGCGCGGATCGAGCCGCCGAAGTCGAAGGCGAACACCTGCGCGCCCTCGTAACGACGGAACTGCATCGCCATCAGCGCGAGCAGGACCGATTTGCCCGCGCCGGTCGGGCCGACGACCAGCGTGTGGCCGACATCGCCGACATGAAGGGAAAACCGGAACGGGGTCGAGCCTTCGGTCTTGCCGTAGAGCAAGGGCGCCGACCCGAAGTGCTCGTCCCGTTCCGGCCCCGCCCATACCGCTGACAGGGGGATCAGGTGGGCGAGATTGAGGGTGGAGACCGGCGGTTGCCGGACATTGGCATAGGTATGGCCTGGCAGACTCCCCAGCCATGCCTCGATCGCGTTCATCCCCTCGGGGATCACCGTGAAGTCGCGGCCTTGGATGATCTTCTCGGCCAGCCGCAGCTTCTCGGCCGCTATGGCCGGATCGCGGTCCCATACTGTGACGGTCGCGGTCACATAGGCCATGCCCGCATAATCCGCGCCGAGTTCCTGCAAGGCGGCGTCGGCGTCCAGCGCCTTGTTGGAGGCGTCGCTGTCGAGCAGCGTCGATGCCTCGTTGGTCATGACTTCCTTGAGGATCGCGGCGACCGACTTGCGCTTGGCGAACCATTGGCGACGGATTTTGGTCAGCAGCCTCGTGGCGTCCGTCTTGTCCAGCATGATCGCGCGGGTGGACCAGCGATAAGCGAAGGCGAGCCGGTTCAACTCGTCGAGCAGGCCGGGAAAGGTGACGCTGGGGAAGCCGATAATGGTGAGCGTGCGGAGGTGATGGTCGCTCAGCTTCGGCTCCAGCCCGCCGGTCAGCGGCTCGTCGGCCAGCAGCGCGTCGAGGTGCATCGGGGTTTCCGGCACACGCACATGCTGGCGTCGGGTCGATATGGTGCTGTGGAGGTAGGTCAGCGTCTCGCCATCATCGAGCCAGCGGACCTCGGGGACGAAGCCTTCGACCAGATTGAGAACGCGGTCGCTGCGATCACTGAAACCGGCCAGCAGTTCCCACGGATCGACGCGCGCGCCGGAACGGCCTTCATAGAGCCAGGTTTCGGCGCGGGCGGCATCCTCTGCCGGGGGCATCCACAGCAGGGTCAGATAATAGCCGCTCTCGAAATGCGCGCCTTCCTCGCGGAACTGCTCGCGGCGCTCCATGTCGACCAGCGCCGACACGGGATCGGGAAACGCCGATTCCGGGTAGTCGAGCGCGGGCGTGCGCTGCGCCTCGACGAAGATCGCCCAGCCCGACCCCAAACGGCGCAGCGCGTTGTTCAGCCGCGCCGTGGTGGCGACCAGTTCGGCGGGCGTGGCGCTGTCGAGATCGGGGCCGCGAAAGCGCGCCGTGCGCTGGAACGAACCATCCTTGTTGAGCACCACACCTTCGCCGACCAGCGCCGCCCAGGGGAGGAAGTCGGCCAGATGCGCGGCCTTGCCGCGATATTCGCGTAAGGACATCATGGCCGCATCCACGTCGGAAAACGCATGTGCCGCCGGGCTACGTCGACGAACTGCGGATCGCGCCGCGCGGCCCATACCGACAGCGCATGACCGATCGCCCAGATGGCAAGACCGGCGAGCCACAAGCGCAGGCCGAGGCCGATGGCGCCCGCGAGCGTCCCGTTGACGATGGCGAGCGAGCGCGGGGCGCCGCCGAGCAATATCGGCTCGGTCAGCGCCCGATGAACCGGCGCATAGAAGTCGGAGATGTCCTCGCCGACCATCAGACCAGCGCCCCGCCGCCGAACGAGAAGAAGCTGAGGAAGAAAGAACTGGCGGCGAATGCGATCGACAGACCGAACACGATCTGGATCATGCGCCGCGCGCCACCCGACGTATCACCGAAGGCCAGGGTCAGGCCCGTCACGATGATGATCATCACCGCTATGATCTTGGCGACCGGCCCCTCGATGCTTTCGAGGATGGACTGAAGCGGCGCTTCCCACGGCATCGACGATCCGCCCGCATGGGCGGGCGTGGTGAAAAGCAGCCCGGCGGCGGTCACGCCGAGAATACCGATGCGGTCGAGTGCGGTGCCGGCGAGCAGCCGGGCTTTCTTTCCTTTCATGATGCGTCTCCAGATTGAGGGGCGAAATGAGGGGGCGTGAGGGAGATCAGGCGGTAGTCGCCGCTCGCGGGGGCCAGCCCCTCGACGCGGGCCAGTTCGGCGAGGCGTCGGCCGTGTCCGTCGCGGACCAGCACCGCGACGAGGTCGATGGTCTCGGCGAGCAGCGCGCGGGGGACCGTGACGACGGCTTCCTGGATAAGCTGCTCCATGCGGCGCAGCGCGCCGAGCGCGGTCCCGGCGTGGATGGTGCCGACGCCGCCCGGATGCCCGGTCCCCCAGGCTTTGAGGAGGTCGAGGGCTTCCGCGCCGCGCACCTCGCCGATGGGGATGCGGTCGGGGCGCAGGCGTAGCGAGGAGCGGACCAGATCGGACAGCGAAACGACGCCATCCTTGGTCCGCATGGCGACCAGGTTGGGCGCGGCGCACTGAAGTTCGCGCGTATCTTCGATCAGGACGATGCGGTCGGTCGTTTTGGCGACTTCCGCCAGCAGCGCATTGACCAGCGTGGTCTTGCCACTGCCGGTGCCGCCCGCGACGAGGATGTTGGCGCGGGTCGCGACGCCCTGGCGGAGCGTGTCCGCCTCGGCGGCCGACATGATCCCGGCTGCGACATAATCATCGAGCGTGAACACCGCGACGGCGGGCTTGCGGATCGCGAAGGCCGGCGCGGCGACGACGGGCGGCAGCAGTCCCTCGAACCGCTCGCCGCCTTCCGGCAACTCGGCCGAGACGCGCGGAGATCGGGCATGGACCTCGACGCCGACATGGTGCGCGACGAGGCGGACGATGCGCTCGCCGTCCGCGGCGGCCAGCGTCATGCCGGTGTCGCTGACGCCTTCGCCGAGCCGATCGACCCACAGCCGGCCGTCCGGGTTCAGCATCACCTCGATGACGGCGGCATCGTCGAGCCAGGCCGCGATCGACGGACCCAGCGCCGTGCGCAGCATCCGCGCGCCGCGCGTGAAACCTTCGGATCGGATCGGCTGGATGGACAAGAAACGGCCCCTGAATTGGGCCGGGCGATCAGCCGCCCGGCGTCAGGGGCACATCAAGAGAGACAGGAAATCGCGCGAGGCAACAACTATGTCAGGGCGTCGTAGTGACGGCGGTAGATAAGTGCGCGTTGCGGTCGGACGCTTTCAGCACTGCTCTCCGTCCGCGCCATTTTTGCGAATATAGCTGGCCGAGTCGCGCATGGCCGGCCCGGGTTGGTTCGCTGCACTGTCATGTGTCGGCGGAGCCGCCGTCACGAGTTGCAATATCTTCCGGTATTTCGTCGAGCAGGCTCTTGCCGCTGGCGTAGCGTCGGCCGAGCGTCTCGACGAAACCCTCATAACGCTTGCGCCCCTTTATCTGGGCTGCCGCATGATCCTCGTCGGGAAGCGGCGGCGTGACCGCCAGCCAGAAGCGGACGAACAGCGCCAGCGCCTCGGTGGTGAGGCCGGTGTTGCGTTCGAGCCGCTGGACCTGGCGCGAGAGCCGATCGAGCCGCCGCGCGAAGGCAGCCTCCATCCGGTCGGCGCCGTCCGGCGACATCCAGGAAGCGACGGCCGCTTCGACGATCGCCGAACGCGAGATGCGGCGGCGGATCGCCAGTTCGCTCACCTGGCGGGCCAGTTCGGGCGGAAAATAGACGTTGAGACGGACGCGCATGACATACTCCTACAATTCGATGCCGTCGTCGGGGTCGAGCGATGCCTGCCGCGCGATGCCCTGCATCCGGCGCCGCGCCGCCGCCTGGCGCGCGGCGTCCTCAGGTTCGTCCTCGGGAAACGAGAACTCCTGCGCGGGGGGCCTGGGCGTCGTCTCCTTCACGATGGCGACATGGTCGGGCAGTTCGGGTTCGCGGCGCAGCCCGCTATTGGCGGCGTCCTCCTGTGCCCGGATGATGGCCGCGATCGCATCGGGGTCGGCCGACGCGGCGAGCCCCGTCCAGTCGTCGGGGCAAATAGCCTGGTTCGTCCATGCGGCAGGATCGGGCGGCGCCATGATCCGGGCGGCCAGGCGGCGGTCGGCATAATAAGCCGCCTTCTTCGCGCGGATCGGCTGAACGCCCGACATCATCACGATTTCCTCGTCAGGCGGAAGCTGCATGACCTCGCCCTGCGTCATCAATTGGCGGGCTGTCTCCGACCGCGAGACCATCAGATGCCCGAGCCAGGGGGAGAGCCTGTGTCCGGCGTAGTTCTTCATCGCCCGCATCTCGGTCTTGGTGCCGAGCGCCTTCGACACGCGCTCGCCGGTCCGCTCGTTGTTGGTGGCGAAGCTTACCCGGACATGGCAGTTGTCGAGGATCGCGTTGTCCTGTCCATAGGCGCGTTCGATCTGATTAAGCGACTGCGCGATGAGGAAGGATTTCAAGCCATAGCCGGCCATGAACGCCAGCGCGCTCTCGAAAAAGTCCAATCGCCCGAGCGCGGGAAACTCGTCGAGCATCAGCAGCAGGCGATGGCGCCTGGCGCCGCTCGGCAATTCCTCCGTCAGCCGCCGCCCGATCTGGTTGAGCATCAGGCGGATGAGCGGCTTGGTCCGCGAGATGTCGCTGGGCGGAATGACGAGGTAGAGCGTCACCGGCTGCTCGCCCGATACGAGATCCATGACGCGCCAGTGGCAGGCGCGCGTGACCTGCGCGACGACGGGATCGCGGTAAAGCCCGAGAAACGACATGGCGGTCGAGAGCACGCCCGAGCGTTCGTTGTCGCTCTTGTTGAGCAATTCGCGCGCGGCGCTGGCGACGACGGGATGCACGCCCGCCTCGCCGAGATGCGGTGTCGCCATCATCGCCGCCAACGTCTGCTCGATCGTGCGCGCCGGATCGGACAGGAAGGCGGCAACCCCGGCCAGCGTCTTGTCGGGCTCGGCATAGAGAACATGCAGGATCGCGCCGACCAGCAGCGAGTGGGAGGTCTTTTCCCAATGGTTGCGCTTTTCGAGGCTACCTTCGGGATCGACCAGCACGTCGGCGACGTTCTGGACGTCGCGGACTTCCCACTGGCCGCGCCGCACCTCCAACAGCGGATTGTAGGCGGCGGACGCCGCATTGGTCGGATCGAACAGCAGGACGCGGCCGTGCTGCGCCCGGAAGCCTGCCGTCAACGTCCAATTCTCCCCCTTGATGTCGTGGACGATCGCCGATTCCGGCCAGGTCAGGAGAGAGGGCACGACCAAGCCGACGCCCTTGCCGCTGCGGGTCGGCGCGTAGCAGAGCACATGCTCCGGGCCGTCGTGGCGCAGATAGGCGCGGCCGAGCTTGCCGAGCACCACGCCGTTGTCGCCGAGCAGTCCAGCCGTGCGCGCCTCATCCTCGGTTGCCCACCGCGCCGAGCCGAAGGTTTCCGCGTTCTTGATCTCCCGCGCCCGCCATACCGACATACCGATGGCGACTGCGATCGACAGGAAACCGCCCGAGACAGCGATATATGCGCCGGTCTGGAAGATGTCGGGCGCATAGGCGTCGTAGCTGAACCACCACCAAAAAAAGGCATGGGGTGGATAGACGGGCCAATCACCGACCATGAACCAGGGCGGGCCAAGCTCAGGCTGATACGCCAGCGCCGATGCGGTCCATTGCGTCGCGCCCCAGATCGCGGTGAGCACGATCAGGGAAACAGCGACAATCTGCCCCCAGAGGATTTTCGTTGCGGACATGGGAAGTCTCCTTGTTCAGATGCCGAGGCCGCGCTTGCGGCCCAGCGACCAGCCGATGCCGCCGCCGTCGCGAGCGACGCCGGCGATCTTGCGGCCGAGTTGGCGGTCGAGGTCGTTCGACCAGGGAACGAGACGGAAACCCAACCCGTCGTCGATCATGGCGAAGCGACCGGAAGCGAGCGCGATGCGCTGGCGGCAGATACCGGCGACCTTGTCGCCGGGATTGGTCGGCCGGTAGGTCAGTCCCGTCCGGCTCGCGATCCCGCCGCCCGTCGCATCCAGTTCGCGGCGGCGCAGCGTGTCCAGAAGCCCGCGCTGGAAGACGACGCGCTCGCCATAGCGCCGGGCCAGCCCTTCGCTGACAAGATGGTCGGTGCGCTCATCCATCGCCCGTCGCACCTCCGCGCCGAAACCGGCATCGGCGATATTCGCGCCGCGCTCGATCAACCGATGGTCGAGCCAGGTGGCGCCCGGCGCCTTCACCTGTGCGGCAAGGTCGAGATCGGAGCGGGTGGCGAGGAATAGTGTCGGCTTCCGCTCGCCCGCCCGGCCGATGGCGCGCAACTCGACGATGCCGCCGATCTCGGGGCTACGCTCCAGCGCCTCGATGCCCGGCAGCCGGACGTGATGGGTGCGCCCGTCCGTCCCGTCGATCACCGCATAGGCCGCGCCGTGCAGTTCGTCGTGCAGGCCCTTGTCGATCAACCGCCCGACGATGGGCTTTTCGGGTGGGGCGTTCACGATCGCATAGCTGTCGAGCGGGCGATCCTGGCCGCGATCCTTCAACGCCTCGCCGATGGTGCGAATGATGTCGCCGCGTGTGCCGAGTTCGCGCAGCTTCGCTTGCGCGTCCTCGGCCATGACCCATTGGCCGGGTTCGGTCTGGGCGGCGAGGCCCATCGTTTCTAGATGCTGCAAGCGGCCGATCATCAGGCGGCGCACACGCGGATCGCCCGGGCCGGGATGCTCGGGGCGCACATCGACGATGCCGAGTTCGTCGGCCGAGCGCATGATCTCGCCGTCCAGCCTGGTCCAGCGTTCGGCCGTCACCTCACGGTCGAGCGCGCGCTGGATTTCATATTCGGGCTTCGGGCCGAGTTCGGCGTATGCCAGTTCCTGCGCGCGTGAACGCAAGCCATGGCTGATATAGTCGCGGTTGATGACGAGGTCGGCGCCCCGGTCGTCGACGCCGCGCACCAGCAGATGGACATGCGGGTTGTCCGTGTTCCAGTGATCGACCGCAACCCAATCCAGCCGCGTCCCGAGGTCCGCCTCCATCTGGCGAACGAGATCGCGGGTATAGTCGCGCAGGTCGCCAAGGTCCGCCGCGTCCTCGGGCGAGACGATGATCCTGAAATGATGCCGGTCGTCCTTGCAGCGATCGGCGAAGGCGCGGTCGTCGGCGCCATCGCCATTTGCGTCGAACATCTGCGTGGGCGATCCGTCGCGCGTGACGCCCTCGCGCTTGAGGTAGGTGATGTGCGCGGACAGCGGCGCCCTGGGCCGCCCACTCGGCATGAAACGGGTGACAGGCACCATCCTGACCACCACGCGCCGCCCCGATCCGAACAGGCGGCTGCGGGCAAAGGCAGTGCGGCCCCGGCCGAAGTTCGATTGACCGCGCGGGCGCGATCCGCCCCAGCCGCCCGTTCGCCTGCCTCCACCGCTGCGGGCGGCGACGCGTAGCACCTGGGCGATAAACCCGCGCGCCTTGCTGCGCGGGCTGCCCCTGTCCCTGACTTTGCCGGGCCGGACGAAGAAATCGCCATCCTCGCTCACGGTTGGTCCGTTTTCCGCCAAAAATGGCCCATGGTGCCATTCGGCACTTTGAATTTGCTTGTCTTTTCCTTCCGAGCGGCACGCTCGCCGACCGACGCACCCGCATGAACCCCATGAAAAGCCTTGGCTTTTCGAGGAAATGGGGTGCGGCTTCTATCTTGCCGTCCCTTCCTTCGGTTTTTTCCTGCCCTCCCAGGCGCTTCCACCTTCCAACCGGGCAATCTGAAAACACGGTCGATCATGGTGCGCCGGCCTCTCGCCGGTTTGCAGACGGCGCGCTGTCGGCCCGCGGCGGAATTGCAGCGAGATCGTCTGACAGCGCGACGAACAGGCCGTTGGCGACCGGGTGGACGACAGCGCGAGTACCGGCCTCTCGTTCATCTGGTGGCGCTTGCAATCCGGTCGGACGGTTGCCCGCCCGCGCTGCGAACAAGGATGCGCGGCGCCAGGCAAAGGGATCGAGCGGCGGCGCCGCGGCAAGCTGCATGTCGTCCGCACCACTGATCATCGGCGCGAGCTTTGCGAGATAAGCGCGGGTCTCGGCGGGCAGCGGACGGCCGCGCGACAGATATTCGTCATAGCGCCCCGGTCCGGCATTATAGGCAGCGAGCATGGCGGCCGGATTGCCGTAGCGGTCGTGCATCGCGCGCAGATAGGCAGCGCCCGCCATGATGTTGTCGTGGACATTATAGGGGTCCGACCCCAGCCCATGACGGACGCGCAGGTTCGCCCAGGTGCCGGGCATGATCTGCATCAGACCCATAGCCCCGGCGTGCGAAACCGCCCGCGCATCGCCGTTGCTCTCGACGCGCATGACCGCCCATATCCACGCTTGCGGGATGCCGAAGCGGTGCGCGGCATCCGCGACATGGACCGCGTATGGATGGGCCGCGCGCGTGTCGGCCGCTTGCTGCGCGGCCGCGACGGTTGTGCAAGTTGGCTGCATCCCCAGCGCCAGTGCGAGGATGAAAACCTGGCGCTTCATGATCCGATCCCCCGTCGTGTGCGCAGCGCGGCGGACGTGGCGTGGGTGAGCATCGGGATTGCGCGGCCGATGACGGCGGAGGCCGGTAGCGGGCCGAAATATCGGCCGTCGAGGCTGTCCGGGACGGACGGGTTGAGCAGGAATAGCTGGCCGGGTTCGAGCGTGCGGCAGCCCTGCCAGACCGGCAGCGGACGGCCCTTGCCGTCGCGCTCGCGGGCGCTGGCGACAGGCCGGGCCTCGACGCTCACCACCGCGCCGATGCGGCACACTCGCTGCCCGGCCTTCGCCGCGACATGTTTCAGCAGCGGCACGCCTTCGGGCAGATAGCCGCGCGCGGCCATCCAGCGCGACCACCGCTGGGGCGGCGTGACGGCGACCAGCGCGCCGATGGCCGGATCGCGGTCGGGATGGATGCGATACAGCCCGATCGGTGCGCTCGCGCTGGCGTTCCAGATGACGCACGGGAGCGGATCGGCGACCGCGACGGCGACGAACGAGGTCGCGAAGGCGGACGCGACGACAGCCGTTGCGATGGCATATCGGCGGCGCGTCACCCTTCGATCTCCCGGCGCTTGAGCCAGGCGCGATGCCGCTCCAGCGTATAGGGCCGGGGCTGGTGCCCCGCGGCGATGCGGTTGTGGACGTGGCGCCAGTGATCGGGCGCGGCGTCGCAGGGATCAACGCCCGCCGCTTCCACCGCATCGATCGCGGCGAGCACCTGCTGGACCTTGGGCCAGCTTTCGACGTGCAGGAGGATGTCGCCGCCGGGTCGCACGAAAGGCAGCGTCGTATAAGGTTCGCCCGCCGCGACCGCGCGCATGATGTCGATGCGCGAGGTGATCGTGCCATAGTCGTTGGACGCCCAGCGGATGAAGGCGAAGACCGCGCCCGGTCGGAAGCTCATGACGCGCGTCCGGCGCGTGAGGATACGGTCCTGGGCGATCCGGCCGAAGCGTATCCAGTGCTCCAGTCGCTGCTCGATCCAGGTCAGTTCCACCTCGGTCAGCCGGGATCGTGAGGCGACGGCGGTCGGGACAGGCGGACCATGGCGGGGCGTTTCCCGTTCCGCCGCCTTGCGGCGCAGCGCGGCTTCAAAAGCGCTGAAGTCGATGCGCTCCGGGCGCGCGGGATCGCTCATGGCTCGTCTCCGGTGATGTCGATAGGGGTTCGCCCGAGCGCGAGGTCGAGCGCGGCTTCGACGCGCAGGATCGCGCGGCCGATGGCTTCGGGGATTTGCGGGAGAACGGCGTCGCCGAAGGCTTCGACGATCAGGCTGGCCGCAGCCGTCCCTTTGCGAGTGCCGAGCGCAATGCGTGTGCCAGCCACCCAGGCGGATAGCCCATCATCCACCCATAGGTGATGGGCAAGGCCGCCGTTCCAGTCAGCCCATGGCTCCGTAGCATCGCCGCCAGCGCCCGCGCTCCCGCCCATTTGTCCGGCGCCCGGTCGGTCATCGCGCCGTCCATCACCGCGTCCATTGTCGGCGATTTCCTCCGGTCGTAGGCCGGGCTCCAGCCGTCCATCCGGCTGTCCCGTTTTGTCGGTGTCGGGAGGATTTCTGTCGTGGTCACGCGGATCATGTGCCGCGTCGAATGCGTCCGCAGCCCCGATCCGCTCTTGTTGCTGCCGTAGTCGCAGGCCACCGGCGTCGGCAGCATCGTCTCCGCATGGCGCAGGAGATTCGGCGTATCGATCTGCGCCTTCGCGCCATTCGCCCGGCGTCCCGTCTCGATCTCCTGCCGGCTCAATCTCCGCCCGCCATTCGGTTTGACCGGCGTCGGCATCATCCCGGCATGGCGGCTCGCATGGCCCTGCAACTGGCTGAGCACGTCGCCCCGGCCGCCGCGATCCGCGTCCGACTTGCGCGGCGTTGCCAGGATCATCCGTAGCGGATATGTCGATCCCGCTCCGCCGCCCGCTCCGTCCAGCATCCCGTCCGATGCCATCGGCGTCGGCAGCGTGTTCAAGGCCGCGGGGTGCAGCATCGTCGGCAGGTTCATGCCCGTCCGCTTCTCGCCGCGGACCTTGCACATCTCCGGGCCATGCGCCGCGTCGCTGGTGCGCGGCGTCGGCAAGCTGTTCGGGATCGTAGCCGATAAGCCATGACCGCTTGCGGACATGGTTGGCGCCGACATT
>JAKOQZ010000113.1 GCA_029778105.1 Pseudomonadota bacterium
CCGGGATCAGCGCCTCGCCGCCGTCCAGGCCGAAACGCTTGGTGCCGGTGAACTTGCGCGTGCAGAACGTCTCGAAGCCTTCCGCCTCGATGAGCTTGTTGAGGATCGCCTTCTTGCCTTCCGGCGTGAACGACGCGCCCTTGTCGCGTCCCTCGACGCGCTCCTGAATCCAGCGCTTCTCGTCGGGGTTCGTCACATGCACGAACTCATAGCCGATATTGCCGCAATAGGTGGCGCGGCAGATCTCGAGAATCTCCTTCATCGTCGCGTACTGAAGGCCCAGCACGTTATCGAGGAAGATCGGGCGATCCATATCCTGCGGCAGGAAGCCGTAGTTGAACGGGTCCAGTTCGGGATGGTGACGCTCGGGGCTGATCTTCAGCGGATCGAGATTGGCCGCCAGATGGCCGCGCGCGCGATAGGCGCGGATCAGCTGCGTGGCGCGCACGCTGTCCAGGGTCGCCGCCTTCACGGCATCGGGCGAGGGCGCGGTCTGGGCGAGCGCGGCGACGACGCTGGCGCCGGGGGCGGCCTTCGCGGGTGCCGCGCCGTTCGGCTTCTTTCCCGGCTTCGGCGCAGGCGGCAGATAGTCCTCCGCCAGCGGACCGACCATGCCGTTGCCGTTCTTCAGGCCCCAGTGCGGTTTCGTCGCGCCGCCGGCGCCCTTGCCGAGCCGGGCGAACAGGTCGCGCCAGCTCTCATCCACCGCGTTCGGGTCGGCGGTCCAGCGATCGTAAAGGTCTTCGATGAAGCCGGCGTTCGCGCCGTAGAGAAAGGAAGTGTCCAGAAGCTCGGAATTGGAAGCCATAGACCGTCATGCTCCTGCGCGTTTGGCGCGCGGAGCTCCATGATTGGGCCGGCCTGCGGAAGCTTTCAGACGCCGATGGGCGTCCCGGCCGGCCGCGCGAGTCGATAGATAGTGCGCGGGCGGCCGGAAACTACCCTTAGAGGCTCAGCCCTTCAACACTTCTACGAGGGTTTTCCCCAGACGCGCGGGGCTCGGCGACACTTTGATGCCCGCCGCTTCCATCGCCGCGATCTTGGACTCCGCATCGCCCTTGCCGCCCGAGATGATCGCGCCGGCATGGCCCATGCGGCGACCCGGAGGGGCGGTACGGCCGGCGATGAAGCCGACCATCGGCTTCTTGCGGCCGCGCTTGGCCTCGTCGGCGATGAACTGGGCGGCGTCTTCTTCGGCCGAGCCGCCGATTTCGCCGATCATGACGATCGACTTGGTCTTCTCGTCGGCGAGGAACATCTCCAGCATGTCGATGAACTCGGTGCCCTTCACCGGGTCGCCGCCAATGCCGACGGCGGTCGTCTGGCCAAGGCCCTCATTGGTGGTCTGGAAGACCGCCTCATAGGTGAGCGTGCCGGAACGCGACACGATGCCGACGCTGCCGGGCTTGAAGATATTGGCCGGCATGATGCCGATCTTGCACTCGCCCGCCGTCACGACGCCGGGGCAGTTAGGCCCGATCAGGCGCGACTTCGAGCCCGAAAGGGCGCGCTTCACGCGGATCATGTCCTGCACCGGGATGCCCTCGGTGATGCAGACGATCAGCGGGATTTCGGCGTCGATGGCTTCCAGAATGGCGTCGGCCGCGCCCGGCGGCGGCACATAGACGACGCTGGCGTCTGCGCCCGTCGCGGCCTTGGCCTCGGCGACCGTGTCCCAGACCGGCAGGTTGACGCCCGGATCGGGGTGCTTGGTGCCGCCCTTGCCGGGGGCGACGCCGCCCAGCAGCTTGGTGCCATAGGCCAGCGCGCCCAGCGAGTGGAACGTCGCCGTCTTGCCGGTGAAGCCCTGGGTGATGAGCTTGGTGTTCTTGTCGATCAGGATGGACATGTTCAGGCGGCTTTCTTCACGGCGGCGACGATCTTCTGGGCGGCGTCATCGAGATCGTCCGCGGGGACGACATCGAGACCGCTCTCGGCGATGATCTTCTTGCCTTCGTTCACATTGGTGCCTTCCAGGCGCACGACCAGCGGCACTTTCAACCCCACGGCCTTCACGGCCGCGACAACGCCATTGGCGATGATGTCGCACTTCATGATGCCGCCGAAGATGTTGATCAGGATGCCTTTGACGTTCGGATCGGCGGTGATGATCTTGAACGCGGCCGTCACCTTCTCTTCGCTCGCGCCGCCGCCGACATCCAGGAAGTTGGCCGGCTCGCGGCCATACAGCTTGATGATGTCCATCGTCGCCATGGCGAGGCCCGCGCCGTTGACCATGCAGCCGATATCGCCGTCGAGCGTGATGTAGGAGAGGTCGTATTTCGACGCCTCGATCTCCTTGGCGTCCTCTTCGGTCAGGTCGCGCAGCGCGACGATTTCCGGGTGGCGATAAAGCGCGTTCGAGTCGAACCCGACCTTCGCATCCAGAACATGCAGGCGGCCGTCCGGCGTGATGATCAGCGGGTTGATCTCAAGCAGCGCCATGTCGGTCTCGGTGAACGCCTTGTAGAGCTTCGTGGCGAGGCTCTCGGCCTGCTTGGCGAGGTCGCCTTTGAGGTTCAGCGCCTTGGCGATAGTGCGGCCGTGATGGGGCTGGATGCCCGTCGCAGGATCGACCGAGAAGGTGATGATCTTTTCCGGCGTGTCGTGGGCCACCTTTTCGATGTCCATGCCGCCTTCGGTGGAGACGACGAAGGCGGTGCGGCCGGTTTCGCGATCCACCAGCATCGAGAGGTACAGCTCCTTCTCGATGTCGCTCCCGTCTTCCACATACAGGCGGTTGACCTGCTTGCCGGCTTCGCCGGTCTGGATCGTGACCAGCGTGTTGCCCAGCATCTCTTTTGCGTTCGCGTAAACCTCATCCGGGGTCTTCGCGAGGCGGACGCCGCCCTTGGCGTCGGCGGGCAGCTCCTTGAACTTGCCCTTGCCGCGGCCGCCCGCGTGGATCTGCGCCTTGACGACGAACAGCTTCGCGCCCTCGGCGGCCAGCTTCTCCGCCCCGGCTTTGGCCTCTTCCGGTGTCATCGCCGCGACGCCCTTGGACACGGGGACGCCGAAGCCCTTGAGGACTTCCTTGGCCTGATATTCGTGGATGTTCATGGGGTAGCTCCCGCCGGACCGCCCGAAATGGCGCTCAAATGTAAAAGCGCGGGCGTTATAGCAGCGAGTCGCTCCCCTGCAACGCTGACGCGGGGGGAAAGGGCGGAAAGCTAGCCCCGGGCAGCAGTCGTATCGCTATCGAAAAAATCGATGATTTCCGCCCATAGCCGCTTGGTCGTGGCCGAGTCATTGGCCACGGCGTCGTAAACCAGAGCGGCCACGAGGAGAACGAGGATGAAGCGCATGGGTCGGAACTCCGGCTGGATGCGCCTTATCAACGCGTCCCCGGCGGAGGCGTTCCTAGCCGCCGATCCATTTCAGATAGGCGATAAGATCGTCGATCTGGGCAGGGTCGAGCTGAAACGCGGGCATTTCCTGCACGCCGCGATGGCCCACCTCGATGCCCTCGGCGAAGGCTTCAGCCAGTCCCTCGACGTCATATTTGGCCGCCAGCGTGCGGAAGGGCGGCGCGGGCGCATAGGGGCTTTCCCCGCCCGGCCCGATGGCATGGCACCGCGCGCAGTTCGCCTGGACGAAGGCCAGCCCCCGCGCCTCCGGCGTCATGGGCGTGTCGTCGGCCGTCGCCGCACCGGCGCAGACCATGGAGGCGAGAAGAACGAGCTGCACGAATCGCATGCCCGCACGATAGCCCGGGCCGTGCGCGATTGCTGTGGTATCGGCAAAAAAGAAAGCGCCCCGGAGCAAGGCTCCGGGGCGCCGTAACGAGGCTTGAGCGTCTCAGTAGCGGGCCGTGACCGTGAAGCTCCAGGTCTGCGGCGCGCCGAAATAGACGGTGCGGATCGACCCGACCGACGAGAACTCCTGACCGTCGGTCTTGTAGAGTTCGTCCGACAGGTTCTTGCCGTAGATGCCGGCCGAGTAGTGACCCTCGGAATCTTCCCACACGAGGCGGGCGTCATAGAGCCAGTAGGCGTCCTGGAAGAGACCTTCGATCTCGGTCGCCGAGTTGGTGAAGGTGTTGTCCACCGCCAGCGCCATGCGCGAGCGATAGCGGGCCGAAGCGCCGAGCGTCAGGCTGCCCGCCTCGCCGCCCAGATCCCAGGTGTACTGCGCGCCGAAGCGGGCGGTCCATTTGGGCGAGAAGGGCGGGGTCTGGAACGAACGGTCGCCGCCGAAATTGGTGAAGCGGACGTCGTTGAACTCTTCATAGTCGGCGTCGAGATAGCCGACCTGCGTATCCAGCTGCAGGCCGTCCATCGGGGTGACGTAGAGTTCGAACTCGACGCCCTTGGTCACCAGAGAGCCGGCATTGATGACGGTCAGCTCCGGCGAGGGCAGATTGGTGATCGGATCGGTCACCGTGCCCGACACGCGCGCCTGGAAATCCTGGTAGTCGTTGTAGAAGACCGTCAGGGCCGTGCGGGCCTTGCCGTCCCAGAACTTCGCCTTCACGCCGGCTTCGTAGCTGTCCACCGTCTCGGGATTGTACGGCGCCTGCTCGCCCGGATTGTTGGCGCGGCCGTTGAAGCCGCCTGACTTGAAGCCCTTGGCGTAGCGCGCATAGACCATCACGTCGTCGTTGATCTGGTAGTCGAGCGACACCATCGGCGAGGAGTCGTTCCAGTTCTCTTTCAGACCGCTGAAGGCGAAGGCCGGATTGGCCGCGAAGAGCGGATTGGACGAGAAGGTCGAAGTGGAGCGCGAATAGACCTTTTCTTCATCCGTGTAGCGGATGCCCGCCGAGAGGCGCAGCGCCTCGGTGATGTTGTACGACGCGTTGACATACATCGCGTAGCTTTCGGTGCGCAGATCGTCGTCGATGGTGCGCAGGAACGTCGGGTTGCCGAACAGCGGCCCGATCAGGTCGTCGGCATAGGCCTCCTGATGCGAGGTGATGTTCTCCAGCATGTAGTAGAGGCCGGCGACGATGCTGAGGTTCTCGCCGCTGTAGATCGCCTGCAGCTCCTGGCTGACCTGATCCTGATCGACGCCGACGAAAACGTCGCCGAGCTCCAGCTGGGTCGCGTCGATGTCGATGAAATCGTCGGTCTTCAGGTTGCGATACGCGGTGATCGACTTCATCGTGAAGCTGTCGCTGAGGTCCCACGTCAGCACGCCCGAGAAGCCGTAATGGTCCAGCTTGGTGCTGTTGGGCAGGCCGGGCGTCGTGCGCGTCTCGAAATTATACTCCGGCGTCGGCGACGGGATGACGAGGATCGGCTGGCCGAACAGCGTCGTCAGCGTGTTCAGCGGCTGACCCACGGTCATGGCCGCGTCTTCCTTCGAATAGTCGGCCGAGAAATCGAAATGGATCGGCTGATCCTCGCGCCCCAGCGACAGCTGGAAACGGCCGGCAGTCACGTTCTTGTCGTTGTATTCGCGGTCGAGCACCGGGTCCTCGACATAACCGTCGCGCTGGGCGTGGAGCAGAGACAGGCCGACGGCGGCGAAATCCGACAGCGGGCCCGAAATGCCGCCCTTGGCCTCCAGCTGGCCATAGGTGCCGGCGGTCAGCGTCAGGAAGCCGCGCTTTTCCTGCCCCGGCTTGCGCGTCACGATCTTCAGCGCGCCGCCGATCGTGTTCTTGCCGTAGAGCGTGCCCTGCGGGCCGCGCAGCACCTCAAGACGGCTGATGTCGAAGAGGTCCAGCTGCGTGCCGCGGATGCGGCTGTAATAGACGTCGTCCACATAGACGCCTACGGCCGGGTCGAAGGTCTGCAGCGCATCGGGCTGGCCGACGCCGCGGATATAGATATTGGTCGCATCCGACGAACCGCGGCCCTGCACCAGGTTGAGGTTGGGCACCGCGCCCTGGATGCCGGTCGGATCGTTCGCGCCGATGCGCTCCAGCGTCTTCTCCGAGAAGGCCGAAACCGAAGCCGGCACCTTGTCCTGCGATTCCTCGACACGGCGGGCGGTGACGGTGATTTCTTCTTCGCCCGCGGCTTCTTCAGCGGCAGGAGCTTCGGCTGCGGGGGCCGGCGTTTGCGCCGCGGCAGGAAGGCTGGCGAACGCCCAGGCGGCGGACGCAAGAAGAGTCGCTTTCAAAACAGGCTTCATGGGTGCCTCCCGGGCGTTCCGCGCATTAATTCAGCGCTCGATGATTAAATGGAGAATGCGCACGAGCCCGCGCCCTGTCAAAGGGCCGCGCAGCCTCCCCTCGCGGAAATCCAAAAACTGTGACTAATTTGCTGCGGCCTGACCTTTGAGGAGCCGAGCGCCGCCGTGAAGCAGCCCGAACGCCTCGCCGCAGCTGCGGAAACGCCTGCCCGCGCCGCCCGCAAACCCGGCCGTCGCGGCCGCCCGCCCAAGAGCGCAGGCGTGTCCGACACCAGCGCCCTGATCCTCGACGTCGCCGAGGACCTGTTCTCCAAGCACGGCCTGCATGGCGTCTCGATCCGCGATGTCGCCAACGAGGCCGGCGTCGACACCGCCCTGCTCCATTACTATTTCGGCTCCAAGCGCGGGCTCTTCGACGCCGTCTTCGCCCGTCGCTCGGAGATCCTGAACGCCGACCGGATCGCCGCCCTGGAAGCCTATGAACGCGAGCGGGGCGACCACGTGACGCCGGAAGGCGTCATCGAGGCGTTCCTGCGCCCGCTGCTGGAATGGGGCGAAAAAGGCGGCCCCGGCTGGAAGCACTATTTCGCGCTGATCGCCCAGGCCAACGCCAACCCGATCTGGGGCGGCGAAACCATGGCGCGCAATTTCGACACCGTCATCCGCAAGCTGATCGAGCTCATGCGCAAGGCCATTCCCGGCGCGCGCGACGAAGACCTCTACTGGGCCTATCACAATCTCTCCGGCGCGCTGACGTTGACCATCGGCGAGACGGGACGTCTCGACCGCCTCTCCAACGGCCTCTGCCGGTCGGGCGATCTGAAGACCGCGCACGCCAACATGGCGCGCTTCGCCGCCGCCGGCTTCCGCGCGCTATGCGCCCGCGCATGAAGCTTGCAGCCTAGCCTGACACTTCGCATAGATTGTTCGCGCGGCGCCGAAAGACGCCGCGCTCGTATTTCGGGGGCTACACATGACGACAGCGACACCGGCCAGCACGGGCTACCGCACCTATGTGCTGGTGCTGCTGATCCTCATCTACATGTTCAATTTCCTGGATCGTCAGATCGTCGGCATCCTCGCCGTGCCGATCATGAAGGATCTGGAACTCACCCGCTCGCAGATGGGCCTGATGGGCGGCATCGCCTTCGCGGCGCTCTACTGCACGCTCGCCATTCCGCTCGCCTGGGCGGCCGACCGCTTCAGCCGCGTGTGGATCATGACCGGCGCGCTCACGATCTGGAGCGCCTTCACCGTGGCCTGCGGCTACGCCTCGTCGTTCTGGTCGATGTTCGCGATGCGCATGGGCGTCGGCGTCGGCGAGGCGGGCGGCGTCGCGCCGGCCTACTCGCTGATCGCCGACTATTTCCCCCCGAAACAGCGTGCCCGGGCGCTCGCCGCCTTCTCGTTCGGGATTCCCCTCGGCATGGCCCTCGGCATTCTGCTGGGCGGTCTTATCGCCGCGCATATCGACTGGCGCTGGGCGTTCATCTCCGTCGGGCTCGCCGGCCTCGTCCTGGCGCCGCTGTTCCGCCTCACCGTGCGCGACCCGGTGCGCGGCGGTCTCGATCCTGCGCCCCGGGCCGACAAGGCCGAAGTCCCGTCCTTCGGCGAAGTCTGCCGCACGCTGCTGCCCAAGCGCAGCTTCTGGCTGCTGGCGCTCGGCGCCGCCTGCGCCTCCATCTGCGGCTACGGCGTCGCCTTCTGGCTGCCCAGCCTCTTCATGTCGACCTTCAAGCTCAGCCTCGTCGACACCTCCTGGTACATCAGCGCCATGACGCTGTTCGGGGGCATCGCCGGCATCTGGGGCGGCGGCGTGCTGGCCGACCGCATGGGCGCGGCCGATCGCGGCGCCTACGCCAAGGTGCCGGGCTACGCTTTTCTCATCGCGCTGCCGTTCTTCCTGCTGGCACTGAACGCGCCCTCACTATGGGTCGCCTTCCCGCTCTTCCTCGTGCCGACCGCGCTCAATCTGGTCTGGCTGGGGCCGGTCGTCACCGCGGTGCAGCACCTTGTCGCGCCCTCGATGCGGACGACCGCCTCGGCCCTGTTCCTGTTCGTGAACAACCTGCTGGGGATCGGCGTCGGCACCTATTACTTCGCCGCAGTCGCCGACTTTCTGAAACCGCAATACGGCGACGAGTCGATGCTGTATTCGCTCTACACCGGAGGCGTCTTCTATCTCACGGCGGTGGTGCTGATGCTCCTGGCCAGCCGGACGCTCCGCAAGGACTGGAACGCCTGAGGCGGGCGGCGCTCAGCGCCGCTTGCCGCCCAGAATGCTGCCCAGGATCGAGCGCCCGATCTCGCGCCCGATGGTCGACGACACCGAGCGCGTCACCGATTTGATCGCCGCTTCGCCGACGCTCTGACGCCGGCCGCCGCCACCGCCCAGAATATCCGACAGCCACCCGCCGGACGATTTCTGCTCGGCAGCCGGAGGCGGCTCTCGGTCACGGATCGAGCCCCGCGTGCTGCTTTCGCGCGGCGCGCGCGTCTCGGGAACCGGCAGGGGCGCCGGCACCGGCCGCGCGCCCCAATCGATGCCGCCCGTTTTGGTCTGCGGCTTGGCGACCGGCGGCGTTTCCACCTCGCGCTGGCCGTTGAGAATCTCATACGCGCTCTCGCGGTCGACGACCTGCTCATATTTACCGGCGAGCGGGCTGCCGGCGACGAGCTGCTTGCGCTCCTCCTCGCTGAGCGGCCCCATCCGGCCCGACGGCGGCCGGACGAGCGTGCGCTCAACGACCGACGGCACGCCCCCCTTCTGCAGCGTCGACACCAGAGCCTCGCCGGTGCCCATCTCCGTGATGGCGTCTTCCGTCTTGAAGGCCGGATTGGCGCGGAAGCTTTCCGCCGCGACCCGCACCGCCTTCTGTTCCTTGGGCGTATAGGCGCGCAGCGCATGCTGGATGCGGTTGCCGAGCTGGCTCAGTACGATCTCCGGCACGTCCTGCGGGTTCTGCGTGATGAAATAGACGCCGACGCCCTTGGAACGGATCAGACGCACCACCTGCGTCACCTTCTCCAGCAGGGCCTTGGGCGCATCGTTGAACAGCAGATGCGCCTCGTCGAAGAAGAAGACGAGCTTGGGCTTATCCAGATCGCCCGCTTCGGGCAGCGCCTCGAACAGCTCCGACAGCATCCACAGAAGGAACGTCGCATAGACGCGCGGATTGGCCATCAGCTGGTCGGCCGCCAGCACGTTGATCGCGCCGCGGCCCTGCGCGTCGGTCATCATGAAATCGGCCAGCGTCAGCGCCGGCTCGCCGAAAAACGCGTCGCCGCCCTGGTTCTCCAGCACCAGCAGCTGGCGCTGGATCGCCCCCACGCTGGTCGGCGACACATTGCCGTATCGGGCCTTCACCTCGTCGGCATGCTCGGACAGGAAGGCGAGAATGGCGCGAAGATCCTTCAGATCCAGCAGCAACAGACCTTCATCGTCCGCCACGCGGAAAGCGATGTTCAGCACGCCCTCCTGCACGTCGTTGAGGTCGAGCAGCCGCGCCAGCAGCAGCGGCCCCATCTCCGACACCGTGGCGCGGATCGGATGGCCCTGCTTGCCGAACACATCCCAGAAGATCGTCGGATGCGGCTCGAAGACATACGGATCGAGTCCGATCTTGGCCGCCCGCTCGGTCAGGAACGGCTTTTCCGTCCCGGCCAGCGCGATCCCCGAAAGGTCGCCCTTCACGTCCGCCGCAAACACCGGCACGCCGGCGGCCGAAAACCCTTCCGCCAGAATCTGCAGCGTCACGGTCTTGCCCGTGCCGGTCGCGCCGGCGATCAGCCCGTGCCGGTTCGCCAGCGCCAGCGCCAGCTCGACCGGATTGTCGCCCTTGCCGATGAAGATGCCCGGTTGGTCGCTCATGCCTGCCCCTTGTGATTGGAGCGGACCATCGCCGCTGCGCGGCCTGCGTTCAAGCATGGCGAAACGCGCGCTTCGCAGTTGCACAAGATGACGCTTGCGCCCTGTAAATTGACGCCACGTGAACGGTAAGTCCATTATTCAGACTTCCCTTCCCCGGATTTGCTGGGCTAACTCCCGCCCAATTTCAAATAGGGAGACGCAGTTTTGACGAAACGCTTCAGTTCACTCGCCGCTTCGGTGGCCTTCGCGGCATTGTTGGGCGGGTTCGCACACGCCTCGGAAGCCGATGCCGCACGCCTCGGCGCCGACCTGACGCCGAATGGCGCAGAAATGGCCGGCAATGCGGACGGCACGATTCCCGCCTTCGACGGCGGGCTTAAGGATCTCGGCGACCACACCCCCGGCGGCGGCTATACCGACGCCTTCGCCAGCGACGCCATTCTCTTCACCATCGACGCCTCGAACGCCGGCCAGTACGACGGCAAGCTGACCGAAGGCGCCAAGGCCCTGCTCAAGGCCTATCCCTCGTTCAAGATGAACGTCTACCCGACCCGCCGCTCGTGCGGACTGCCCGCCAAGGCGGCCGAGTGGAACAAGAAGAACGCGGTCACGGGCGAGCTCGTCTCCAACGGCAACGGCGTGGCCGGGGCGTTCTATGCCGCCCCGTTCCCGGTGCCGGAGAACGGACTTGAAGTCCTCTGGAACCACCTGCTGCGCTATCGCGGCTACAAGATCGCCCGCGACTACTATGGCGCCGTCGTGTACCCGGGCCGCTCGCCCAGCCGGGTGCGCATCCAGGACGAGGTGATCTTCCGCTGGTCCGATCCGAGCCGCAACGACATCGCCCAGCTCGACAACAAGTCGATCTTCTTCCTTCAGCAGATCGTCGAGCCCGCCCGCCAGGCCGGCACGGCGCTGCTGGTCCATGAGACGATCGACCAAGTCGCGATGCCGCGCCAGGTCTGGACCTATAATCCCGGCCAGCGCCGCGTCCGCCGCGCGCCCGACGTGCAGTACGACAACCCGAGCTCGTCGTCGGAAGGCCTCACCACCTCCGACATGCTCTCGATGTTCAACGGCGCGCCCGACCGCTACGAGTGGACGCTCGTGGGCAAGAGCGAGAAGTACATCCCGTACAACGCCTACAAGCTGGCCTCGCCCGAGACCAAGATCGACCAGCTCGCGACGCCGTACACGCTCAACCCGGACGTGCTGCGCTATGAGCTTCATCGCGTCTGGACGGTCGACGGCAAGCTGAAGCCCGATACGCGGCACATCTATTCCCGCCGCACCTTCCACTTCGACGAAGACACCTGGATGATCGTGGGCGGCGAGCTCTACGACGCGCGCGGCGAACTGTGGCGCGTCCAGGAAGCCCATATGATCAACTACTACGATCAGTCGATCTGCTCGGAGGCCGCGACCGTCGCCTACGATCTGCAGTCCAAGGGCTATTTCGTCGACGCGCTCGGCAACGAGACCAAGTCGATCCGCTGGGACGTGACGACGGGCGAAGACCGCTTCAACCCCAACAACCTGCGTCAGCTCGGCGTCCGCTGATCGCGGCGCTTATTGCGAACGCTTCTCAGCGCCCGCGGCCTCGAAAGAGGTCGCGGGCGCGTTGCGTTGAAGGGGTGGCTTCCTATACTCCAGACGCGTTCAAAAACCTCTTCCGGGAAGCCTCGATTCATGGCCGACGCTACCGCGTCCACGCGCCGCCCCGAGCGGCCACTTTCGCCCCACCTCCAGATCTATCGCTGGTCGGTGACGATGTTCTCCTCGGTCTTCCATCGCGCGACCGGCATCGCGCTCGGCGCAGGTACGCTCCTCGTCGCCTGGTGGCTGATCGCCGCCGCGATGGGGCCGGCGGCCTATGACGATTTCACCGCCGTCGCGGGACACTGGTTCGGCCGCCTCGTGCTGCTCGGTTTCACCGTCACGTTCCTGTTCCATCTGCTGAACGGCATCCGGCACATCTTCTGGGACTCCGGCCTGGGATTTGAAAAGCCGACCGCCCGCTTCACCGGTTGGCTGGTCGTCGCACTCACCGGCCTGCTGACCCTCGCAGTGTGGGTGGCGGCGTACGCCTCGATGGGGAAATTCTGATGGCCAGCCCCAAGACCTCTCTTCGCACTCCGCTCGCCCGCGTGCGCGGGCTGGGCGCCGCCAAAACCGGCACCGGCCATTTCATCGCGCTGCGCACCCTCGCCGTGGCGCTGGTGCCGCTGGGCCTCTGGTTCCTCTGGGCGGTCATCGCCCATGCCGGCGCCCCCTATGCCGAGGTCGCCGCGTTCCTCGCCCATCCGGTCAATGCCGGGCTGATGCTGCTCTTCGTGGTGACGACGCTCTGGCACTTCCGCCTCGGGTTTGAGGAAGTGATTCTCGATTACGTGACCCATGACGGGCTGAAGGTCGCCGCGCTGCTCGCGAACACCTTCTTCACCGCCATCCTCGCCGTCGCTTCGATCTTCGCCATTCTGAAACTGGCCCTGTGATGTCCGCTTACAAGATCATCGACCACACCTATGACGTCGTCGTCGTCGGCGCCGGCGGCGCCGGCCTCCGCGCTACGCTGGGCGCCGCCCAGGCCGGCCTGAAGACCGCCTGCGTCACCAAGGTCTTCCCCACCCGCTCGCACACCGTCGCGGCGCAGGGCGGCATCTCCGCCAGCCTCGGCAATATGGGCGAGGACGACTGGCGCTGGCACATGTACGACACGGTGAAGGGCGCCGACTGGCTCGGCGACCAGGACGCCATCGAATATCTCTGCCGCAACGCCGTAGACGCCGTCTACGAGCTCGAGCACTGGGGCGTCCCGTTCTCCCGCACGGAAGACGGCAAGATCTACCAGCGCGCCTTCGGCGGCATGACCAAGAATTACGGCCAGTCGCCGCAGCAGCGCACCTGCGCGGCCGCCGACCGCACCGGCCACGCGATCCTGCACACGCTCTACGGCCAGTGCGTGAAGAACAAGGTGCAGTTCTTCATCGAGTACTTCGCGCTCGATCTCATCATGGAAGACGGGCGCTGCCGCGGCTTCACCGCCTGGTGCCTGGAAGACGGCTCGATCCATCGCTTCCGCGCGCATGAGGTGATCCTGGCGACCGGCGGCTATGGCCGCGCCTATTTCTCGTGCACCTCGGCGCACACCTGCACGGGCGACGGCAACGCGATGGTGCTGCGCGCCGGCCTTCCGCTGCAGGACATGGAATTCGTCCAGTTCCACCCGACCGGCATCTACGGCGCAGGCTGCCTCATCACCGAAGGCGTGCGCGGCGAAGGCGGCTATCTCACCAACAAGAACGGCGAACGCTTCATGGAGCGCTATGCGCCGAGCGTGAAGGATCTCGCCTCGCGCGATGTCGTCAGCCGCGCCATGACGATGGAGATCCGCGAAGGCCGGGGCTGCGGCCCCCATGGCGAGTGGATTCACCTCCACATCGACCATCTCGATCCCAAGATCGTGCACGAGCGCCTGCCCGGCATTTCGGAAAGCGCCAAGATCTTCGCCAATGTCGACGTGACGAAAGAGCCGATCCCGGTTCTCCCGACCGTCCACTACAATATGGGCGGCATCCCCACGAACTATCACGGCGAGGTTCTCACCAAAGCCGGCGACAACCCCGACAGCGTCGTGCCCGGCCTGATGGCGATCGGCGAAGCGGCCTGCGTGTCGGTGCACGGCGCCAACCGCCTCGGCTCCAACTCGCTGACCGACCTCGTCGTCTTCGGCCGCGCCGCCGGCCTCCGCGTCGCCGAAACGGTCAAAGCCGGCGAACGTCACGCCGACCTGCCCAAGGACAGCGCCGAAGCCGCGCTCGCCCGATTCGACCGCATCCGCCACGCCAAGGGCGGCACGCCGACCGCGCAGCTCCGCCTGCAGATGCAGCGCACCATGCAGTCGAACTGCGCCGTCTACCGCACCGGCGACGTGCTCAAAGAGGGCGTGGAGAAGATCGAAAAGGTGTTCGCCGGCTCGTCCGACATCGGCGTCACCGACCGCACGCTCATCTGGAACTCCGATCTCATGGAGAGCCTGGAATACGACAACCTGATCTCGCAGGCCGTCGTCACCATGACCTCGGCTGAGAACCGCAAGGAATCGCGCGGCGCCCACGCCCGCGAGGACTATGCGGACCGCAACGACAAGGAATGGATGAAGCACACGCTGGCGTGGATCGACGACAAGGGCGCGGTGAAAATCGACTACCGCCCGGTCCACGAATACACGATGACCAACGACATCGAATACATCGCCCCCAAAGCGCGCGTGTACTGAAATCCGGTTGCGCCCGTGACGAGCCAACGCCCGGCCCCAACGCCGGGCGTTGCCGTTTCCGAGGGCATGCTAAGCTGTGCAGGAAACTCAAAGACGGGAAGCGCCGTGTTCCGTGCCCTCAGTCTCGCCGCCGCCTTGCTGTCGGCGGCGCCTGCGCTCGCCGCTGAAACGCGCGATGTAGCCGACGCGGCCCACGGCTTCTCGTTGAAGATACCTGGCGGTTGGTCCGACCTCGACGCCGGTCTCTCGACCTCCAGCCCCGATGGCGGCGTTCGCTGCACGATCGCCGCGCAGGCCGTGCCGCAGAGCGCCGCGATGACCCAGGAGCAGGTCAACGCCACCATGCAGGCCTATACGGCCGATATCTGGAAGGCGCGCTTCTTCACGGGCGGCGTCACCGGCCGGATCGAGAATTCCGGCATCACCCGGATGGAGCAGTACGACGCGCCCTGGGCGCGCGGCCGGCTCAACTATCCGAACGGCGCGACCGCCAAGTTCGGCGTCATCATGCTGTCCGCGCCGGGAAAGATGGCCAGCGTCACCTGCACCGCGACGCCCGCCGCCTATGACGACAATCTGGCGGGCATCACCACCGTGCTCAACTGGCTCCGCCCGCTCTGATCACGGGTTCAGCGACACCCCGTCCAGCGCAGCCTGAAAATCCTCCGGGCTGGCATTTTTGGCGTAGATCAGCACATGCGCGCCGGCTTTCGGCAGCTCAGCCGAGGTGACCAGCACCTCTTGCGCACTGCCCATGAACTGGGACGTGCGGCTGACCATCACGTCCTGCCCCAGCAGCTTGCCTTTGAAATCCTCGACCGAAACCATCGGTCCGCCGTCGCGCGGCACGACGGGCTTCCAGACGATCACCGTCAGCTCCGACTCGCCGCGCGTATAGGTCGCGATGCACTCCTCGCTCGTCGTATTCGGCGGGCCTTGAACGACGGCGACCTGCTCGCAGGCCGCAGGCTTCGTTTCGGTCCAGCCCTGAGGGAGCGCCAGCATCAGGATGCCGACAATCCAGGCGCTGATCGATTCCATCATCAAATCTCCAACTGTTCGGTCGCATCAGGCTGGCCGCCGAATAAGGCGGAAGCCGGGCGCTTTCCCGCGCCCCCGAAGGCCGCTAGGGAAGATGCATGCGCATCCTGCACTGCGTCTTCACCCGCTCGCTGTTCGGTTCGGAACGATATGCCGCCGATCTGGCGCGGCTCCAGTTGCAAAAAGGTCATGAGGTTCACATCGCGGTGGACCCGCGGGCGCGCGTTCCCGAAATCATCGCGCCCGGCGTCGTCGTTCACCGCGTCGGCCGGCTTTTCCGCCGCTGGCGGCTCGCCCGCCTCGCCCAGAGGTTGCGGCCGGACGTGGCGCACGCGCACCTCAGCGCCGCCTGCAAGGCGCTTTCCGGCCTTGGCGCGCTGGTTCCGACGGTGGCGACGCTGCATGTCGGCTACAAGGCGAGACAACATGCGCGGCTGGCAGGGCTGATCGCCCTCACGGCGCGAGCCGAAGAAGACGCGCGGCAGGCGGGGTTCACAGGCCGGCTCGCGAAAATCTGGAACTGGGCGCCCGCCGCGGCCGATCCCGGACCCGACGCCGGGCCGCGCCTGCGCGAAAGCCTCGGCATCGCGCCCGACGCCTTCATCGTCGGCTTCGTCGGACGGCTGCACCCGTCGAAAGACCCCGAAACGCTGGTCCGGGCGTTCAAAGCCGCCACCCTTCCCGGTGCGACCCTGTTGCTCGCGGGCGAAGGACCGGAACGCCCGGCTTTGGAACAGATCATCGCCAGCGATCCGGCCATCCGCCTGCTCGGCTATCGGACGGATGCGCCGGCGCTCTATCGCGCGTTCGATCTTTTCGTGCTGCCCTCGCGCTTCGAACAGGTGCCGCTCGCGATCCTTGAGGCCATGGGGGCCGGGCTGCCCGTGATCGTGTCGAACATCGAAAGCCTCGCCGAGTTCGTGCCTTCGCCGCCGGCCCATCTCGTGCCGCCGGGCGACGCTCCGGCCCTGGCAGCCATGCTGAGGGTGGAGCGGTCGAAAGGCCGCCGCCGCGAGGCCTATGATCTCGGCCCGTTCGACCCGCGCGGCCAGTCGGCGAAAATCGAGGCGTTTTACGAGGCGATCGTAGCGGCGCGCACACGTTCGAGGTGACTTTCGTCAGGTGATCGACGGCCCGCCTGGCTGAATTCTGGCGCCATGAACCTGAACCCGCTGCTCGACGCGCCGCTCGCCATAAAGATCCATGTCGCGACCATTCTGCCGGCTTTTCTCATCGGCGGCTGGCTGATCTTCCTGTCGCGCAAGGGCAGCCCCGCCCACCGCGCCCTCGGCGGGCTTTATCTGACGCTGATGGCCGCCACGGCGATCGCCGCCGCCTTCATTCCGGCCGCGATCGGCCCGAGGATCGGTCCCTTCGGCCCGATTCACCTCTTTGTCCTGCTGACCTTCTGGGGCCTCTTCAACGCCGTACGCGGCATCCAGACCCGAGATATCCCCCGCCATCGCCGCGCCGTCTACGGCACCTATTTCTACGCCATCCTGATCGCTGGGGCGCTGACCTTCCTGCCCGGACGACTCATGTACAGGTTGGTTTTCGGCTGAAAATTCAGCCTTTCCGTTGACCGCGATCCGCCCGCGGCACTACATCGTAGCCATCAGATAAAGACGCGCCGCCCTGAGGCGGCGCCGGCGGCTTGAGGCATACGATGGTTCAGTTGCGGCTCCCGAAAAACTCGCGCTACGGCAAGGGAAAGACCTGGCCAAAGCCGGTGAAACCCGACGGCACGCCCGCCACCAACCTCACCGAGTTCCGCATCTACCGCTACGATCCCGATGGCGGGAAAAACCCCACGGTCGATACCTACTGGGTCGACCGCGACGGCTGCGCGCCGATGGTGCTCGACGGCCTGATCTGGCTGAAAAACAACGTCGACCCGACGCTGACCTTCCGCCGTTCGTGCCGCGAGGGCGTGTGCGGCTCGTGCGCGATGAATATCGGCGGCGGCAACTCGCTCGCCTGCACCAAAGGCATGGACGAGGTGAAGGGCGATGTCGTCAGCGTCTACCCGCTGCCGCACATGCCGGTGATCAAGGATCTCGTCGCCGACCTGACGAATTTCTATGCCCAGTACGCCTCGATCCAGCCCTACCTGCAGGCAAGCTCCGCCGAGCCGGTGACCGAGTACAAGCAGTCGCCCGAAGAGCGCGCCAAGGTCGACGGTCTCTATGAGTGCATTCTCTGCGCCTGCTGCTCGACCTCGTGCCCCTCTTACTGGTGGAACAGCGAAAAGTATCTCGGCCCCGCCGCACTGCTGCAGTCCTATCGCTGGCTGGCCGACAGCCGCGACGAAGCCAAGGGCGAGCGGCTGGACGATCTGGAAGACCCCTTCCGGCTCTACCGCTGCCACACCATCATGAACTGCGCCAATACCTGCCCCAAGGGCCTGAATCCGGCGAAGGCCATCGCCGAAATCAAGAAAATGATGGTCGAGCGTACCCTCTAACGCGAGGAGTTCTCCGTGCTGAAACCTGTCCTGATGTCGTCGGCCGCGCTGGCGGCGGCGGTGGCGCTTGCGCCTGCAGCGGCCGCGTTCGACTGCGCCAAGGCCTCGACCGATACTGAAAAGGCCATCTGCGCCGACCCGGCGGTCAAAGCTGCCGACGATGAAATGGCGGCGGCCTATGCAGCCCTGTTGCCGTCCCTCAAGGGCGACCAGCCGGCCATGCTGAAAGCAAACCAGCGCGCCTGGCTGAAGACGCGCGAACAGAACTGCAGCTGGCAGGAAACGGCCGCCGAAAAATCCGCCTGCCTGCTCGACTTCACCAAAAGCCGCACGGCCTATCTCACGGGCGCGCCGGCCACCGGCCCGGGCTACGGCGACAGCACGCCCCTTACCCCGTTCATTTTGTCGCGCGAGTTCGGCAAGGGCCATTGCTCGGCCGACGTCTCGGTTTACCGCTTCGCAGGAACGGCGTCTGCGCCCGGCGAGAAGACCCTGAACAACTGGGTCAATGACCAGACCGAGTCGCTGGAAAGCCAGTTCGGCAGCTATACCGGAGGCGACCTGCCCGAAGGCATGAGCTGCGAATATTCGGCGGCCGCGAACCTCACCTATGCCTCTCCCGACCTCATCGCGATGAATGTGTCCGTCTACATGTTCGGCGGCGGCGCTCACGGCAACTCGAGCGCGATGTCGATTACGCTCGACCGCAAGAGCGGCAAGGCGCTGACCTTCGCAGACATCTTCACCCCCGCCGCGGGCAAGGCGCTGACGGCGAAGTGCGCCGAAGGCATCAAGGCCCAAAAGCTGTCGCGCTTTGCGGAAAGCGGTACGGAAGCGGAAGTGAAAAAGCTCGTCGCCGATGACATGGTGAACTACGCCGACGCGATCGCGCAGGGCGTCGGCGACCTCACCAACTGGCTGGTCTACGACGATCGCGCCGAGGTCTACTTCGCCCCCTATGCCCTGGGCTCCTATGCCGAGGGCGAATACCAGTGCACCCTGCCCAAGGCGGATCTTGAGAAGGCGGCCGGCTCCAAGGGCTGGATCGTTCCCTAAGACGGCTGGTCGCGGCCGCCCGGCCGCAATCGGCACAACACGGCGCAACGCCAAAGAAAAACGCCCGGCCTTCCGGCCGGGCGTTTTGTTTTGCTGTCCGGCGTCGCCTTACCAAGCGAAGCTGACGCGGCCCGAGAGCTGGTTGTAGCTCAGGACGCCGTTGTCGCCGCCGGTATAGCTGAGCGCCAGGCCGAACGCCGACGTCTCGTATTCAAGACCGGCTTCATACTCGACCCAGCCGCCATCACGCTCCGAACCCACGAAGGTCAGCGGCGCCGCCGGGAAGGCGGCGAAGGCCGTGTTGAGGACGTTGTCGTCGCTCTGCACGTCGATCACCCAGGCAAGGCCCAGCTTCGGGCGCAGCACGCCGTCGCCGGTTTCGAAGATGCCGGCGTATTTCAGGCCGATGCGGGCATCGATCAGCGCCGTATCGACGCTGTCAAAGGTCATCGCCGCCGAACCGCCGGTCTCGGTGTAGCTGTCGATCGAGATCCACTTGCCGTCGAGCGAGGCATACGGCGTGAAGGTGCCCGACCCGCTCGTCAGGTCGAAGCCCATCTCGGCGCCCGCCGACCAGGTTTCGCCGTCGGGCGTCGCGACCAGGGTCTGCGAGCCGAGCATCAGCGGCACGACGCGCGTGAGGTCGTAGGTCTGGCCCGAATAGCCCAGATAGCCGTTCAGGAAGCTGTCGCCCTCGTGCACGCCGCCATAGACGGTGATGCCCCACGAATCCGCTTCGGCCGACTGTTCCGGCGCCGCGATGTCCGCATCGGCCGTGCCGTATGAGAACGAGAAGCCGGCGAAGGCGCCATCCGAGAAGCCGTAGTCGAAGCCGAGCGTTCCGGTGGTGCCGGTCAGATCGGCCTCGCCGATGAACGGCGTCGCTTCATAGCCCGAGCTCAGCAGCGTCGAGATATCGAAGAAGCCGCCCCAACCTTCGCGCAGCTTGATGGACGCGGCCTTGGTTGCCGTCTCCACCGCCGCATCCTGCGCCGCGACCACGGCCGCCGCGCCCATCATCATGGCGTCGAACGGATCGGCCGAGGCCTGCAGCGCGTTGGCGTTCAGCATCGCCGCGGCGCTGGAAGCATCGAAGCCATGGCCGAGGCCGGCGCTCAGCTGACCCGAACGGTCGGCGACCGCGCCGGTCACCAGCCCGGTCATGCCCTGAGCGAGGCCCTGGCTGACGAAGGCGTTGAGCGGCGTCAGCGACTCCATCATCTCGTCGAGCAGCGCGGTCGGCGTCTGATCGAGCGAGTTGAACAGGCTGGAGAGCGCAGAATAGCCGCCGGTCATGCCGCGGATCTGGTCCAGCGTCGTCGCAACCTCGATCTGCTCGGGCGACTCATAGGTGCCCGCCGAGGCGAACGGCAGCGCGATGATGCTCATCACCAGATTGTTGCCGACCGTGTTGACCTGGGCGCGCAGAACGCCCGGCAGGTTCGACGCGATCGAGCTGAACGAGCCGGTGACGCCGGTCGTCGTCGTGGCGACCGTCCACGTCGTCCCGAAGGTCGGCGTGTACAGGAAGTTGGCCGCGTAGCCGACGCCCGAACCGATAGTGAGGCCGCCGGTGATCGCCAGGCGATCGTTGGACACGGCCGAAGCGACATCAACACCATACAGCGCGCCGAGGGTGAACGAAGCGCCGCCGACGACATTCAGCGTGCCGACGCCGGCGTTGAGCGAACCGCCGGAGACGATGCCGCCCGCGACGAGCAGGCCCATCGTGGTGGTGATGGTGCCGGTGCCGGTCAGATAGCCGCCCGATTGCCCGAGCTGCGGCGCGATGAAGTTGCCGTTGACGGTGAACGCGCCGGTATCGAGATACGACACGAGATTGGTCGTCAGCGACGCGCCGCTGCGGATGTTGAGCCCGGAGTTGACGCCGCGCACGTTCAGACGGTCGATCGTCACCGACGTTCCCGTCAGATAGGTCGTGCCGGCGTTACGCAGGTTGACCTCGAAGAAGCGCGTCGAGTTGATGACGCCGGCCGTGCCGTTCGTGTTGGTCGGAACGAATCCGGTCGTGCCGGGGCCGGTGAGCGCTCCCGTGTTGTAGTTCGGATAGAGCGGCCACACCCCGGTCGAACCGGAAACGCCGGTCTGGGCTTCATTGCCGGTCGCGCCGTCCGCGGTCTGGATTTCGCCGTTCGCCTGGTTTGCGTTGGCGCCGGCGGCCGTGCCCATCGTGGCCCCGCCGCCCGCAGTCGAGCCGGACGCATCGCCGGCCAGAGACACTTCGCCGGGCATGGCGACGTTGTTGCCGCCGACGGGAATCTCGCCGCTATTCGCGGTGACGCAGGTGCCCAGGTACCAGCAGTCTTCGGGCGGATAGGGATTGGGGTTGATCGTCCCGAAATTCGGCGTCGCACCCGAGACGCCGAGGCCCGGCGTCGTGGGGACGCCATTCACCAGCGTGCTGCCGCTGAGCGTGAAATACAGCGGATCGAGCTCCTGCACCCAGTGGGTCGGATCGGTCCATTCGCCATCGCCCGCCACGGCGCCGACATACTTGTAGGGGTTATTGGCGACGATGAAGTCCCAGAAGAGGAACAGCGGGTTGTAGCCCGACGCCGTGCCGTAGTTCGAGAACGTCTGGAACCACGCGTAGTTGTCGTCATAATCCGTGACGTCGAAGAAGAAGCGGCTGCCCTGGCTGAGCACGCCAAGCGAAACCGCGCGTCCGAACGCCGTGGTGACAAGAGGCGAGCCCGAGTCGCCCGCAGCCGTGATCGCCTCGCCGGTGACGGCGGCGCCCGCAAACACGTCGAAA
>JAKOQZ010000114.1 GCA_029778105.1 Pseudomonadota bacterium
ACATCGACAGCGTGGGCTGGAGCTGGTGATCGCTGCACCCTGCCCGTCAGGGCAGGGTGAGGATGATATCCGCCGCGATCAGCACGATCTCGGTGATCACCAGGCCATAGGCATAGCGCAGCGCAAATCCGGCTGGCAGCGAGACGCAGCCGACGATGATCATATACTCGCTGCCGCCGCCGCAGCGGTTGGGCGGCGGGCCGCCGCCGCCCGCGCCGCCGCCGCCGCCGGTGCGCACGGCCCGTCCGTTCCGGTAGTCGATGCTGCGCGAGCCGTCGGCCGAGACATGGGTGACATTGCCGCCGCCATTGCTCTGAAGGCCGGTGCGGGCGCGCGTCAGGCTCGAATCCAGATGGTTCGACGGACCCGGGCGGTAGCCGCCATACGAGCGGAAGCCGCCAAGGTCCGGCGCCAGCAGCGCCTTGACCGACCCCGTGGCCGGATCGACATCCCACCACGCGACCAGAGGCCCGGCGGGCGCGAAGAGCAACCGCCCCGCGCCGATGGCGTCCTGCGCATCGCGCGGCGCGTCGGCGGCCAGCGCGGTCCCGTTGGCGCCAAGACGTTCCAGCGGCGCGTCGGATGCGGCCGATGCGCTGGTCCGCGTCGTGGTCGCGTCGTCGAACACCAGCGAGCCTGCGCGCCGGCCGAACTCCGTCTCCAGCGCCGCCTCGACGGCGCCCAGCCACATGCGCGTCTCGAACGCCGCCTTCGCCGCATCGGGGCGCGCCAGCACCCGCGTGCCGCTCAGCTTCAGATCGACCTCCGCCAGATGATAGGGCGCGCCGTCGGGGCCGTTCAGGCTGCCGCGCGAGAAGATCGTCACGCGCGGCGAGGCGGTATAGGCCTTCACCTCGCTGCCGCTGTTCGCGCCGGGCAGCGCCGCGTTCTCCAGCGCCATGGGCAAGGCGGCGTTGAGCGCCGCCACCGGCCACAGCAGATCGGGCGGGCTCAGGTCTTTGGATTTTTCCGGGTCGCTCAGCGTCAGCACGACGTCGGTCAGCGCGAGCGCGCGCAGTCCATAGGCGTTCTTGAGATCCAGCGGACCCGTCGAGACCCAGATATTGTGGATCATCGCCGCCGGCGCCGGCAGCGTATCGGCCATCGGCATCGGCGTGAGCGCGGTATCGGCGGCGATCGTCGCGACGCTGGGCGCGCGATCGAGAAGCGTGCGCGTCGCGGCCGTCGTTTCGCCGTCCGGCGCCGAAGTCGCGATCGTCACCTGCAGCCGCGCCAGTTCGGCGGTGGGGGCGCTCTCGTCGCCGCCCAGCGCATCCAGCGGCGATCCGCCGCCGGCCGGCGCGAGGCCCGCGATGACTTTGCCGACATGCGGCTCGCCCTCGGCCCACAGCACCGGCACATAGGTTTTCCCCGCGCCCAGCACGCCGCCGATCGCCCCGCCCAGCCCGGCTTCGTCCGGGTTCTGCACGAATGACAGGAAGATCGCGGCCGCAGAGGCATCCGCCGCCTTCATCGTCACGGCCAGCGGTTCGCTCGTCGCGACCGCCCCGTCGGCGATTGTCGTCGCCGACACGCTAAGGGTGACGGTCTGATAGGCCGTGTCGGGCAGCGCGTCGGCGGTTGCGGTCGCGGCCGTCAGCGTCGCCCCGGCAGCCTCGGCCGAGGGGTCGAGCGCCGTCCACGCGCCGTTGATCTCGGCCTCCACCCAGACATGGCTTTTGACCGCGCGCGCCGCGGCCGCCAGCGAATCGTCCTTCGCCGTGTCGGCCTCCGCCTTCAGCGCCTCGCGCAGCAGGGCGAAATCCCGACCGGCGCGCATCGCCGCCGCATCCAGAACCTCGCCGCGCGGCGCATTCATCTGGATGGCCGAAGCACGGAACGCGCTCTCCGCCAGCGCCGTCGCCGCGGCATCGTCCAGCTCCGCCGTCGCAAAGCGCGTCTTCACGCCCATCTGCTGCAGCAGCCCGGCCAGCAGAAGCGCGCGATCCCAGGCGTTCCCGGCGCGCGCTACTAGCGTGCGCTGGGCGCCGCGCAGCACGCCGCTATAGGGCTGGAACTCGGTGCGTTTCACCCAGTCATAGGCCTTCATCGGATCGCCGCCGAACGTTGCGGCCAGCGAGTCGAGATAGAAATCCTCTTCCTTCAGGTTCAACGCCGCCGACCCGTCGGCATCGATGATCTTCACCAGATCCAGCGCCTCGGGGTCCACCGGGCGCGGCGCCTGGGGCAGCTCGCTGGCTGATCCGGCGGGCGGCAGGCGGAAATCGGCCGCGGCCGCAGGCAGGCTCAGCGCGGCGGCGAGCAGGGTGGTCCGAAACAGGCAGAGTCGCATGAGCTGGGTCTCCTCGCGCTCACCAATGCGACACCCGGCCGCTGCGGAAAAGAGGGCGCTTGGTCGCGGTTCGCGTTCATCGGGCATTCACCACGCAACGAGGGCCTGCTAGATGTATACGATGCACACATCCCTCACGCCCTTTCATCTCGCTTTTCAGGTCCACGATCTTGAGGCCGCGCGCCATTTCTACGGCACGGTGCTCGGGCTCCCGCAGGGCCGCTCGTCCGATACCTGGATCGACTTCGATCTCTTCGGCCATCAGATCGTGACGCATCTGCGTCCCGGCCTGACGCCGGACACGCACCATAACCCGGTCGATGGTCACGATGTGCCGGTGCCTCATTTCGGCGTGGTGCTGGAATGGGAGGCCTTTCAGGGTTTCGCCCGTAAGCTCACCGAAAGCGGCATCAGGTTCGTGATCGAGCCCTATATCCGCTTTCAGGGCCAGCCCGGCGAACAGGCGACGATGTTCTTCCTCGACCCGTCGGGCAATGCGCTCGAGTTCAAATCCTTCCGCGACCCCGCTAAGCTCTTCGCGACCACGTAACGCGCGGAGGAAAAAGCGTGAGCTTCAAGGGCAAGACGGCCTGGATCACAGGCGCATCTTCGGGCATCGGCGAGGCGCTCGCCGGGGCGCTGCTGGAAGAGGGCGCGTTCGTCATCCTGTCCGGACGCCGCGTCGACGAGCTCAAGCGCGTTTCGGAACGACATGGCAATGCGACGCTGATCCATCCCTTCGAGGCGGCCGATTTCGCCGTCATCGACGACATGGCGAAACGGGCGCTCGACTGGCGCGGGGGTATCGACCTGCTCGTCAACAACGCCGGCATCAGCCAGCGCAGCCTCGCGGTCGACACGAAATTCGACGTCTATCGCCGCATCGTCGACATCGACCTGCTGGCGCCCATCGCGCTCACGCAGGCGGTTCTGCCCTCCATGGTGGAGCGCAAATCCGGCCACATCGCCGCCGTCAGCTCGGTCGCCGGCAAGGTCGGCGCGCCGCTGCGCACGGCCTATTGCGCCGCCAAGCACGGCGTCACCGGCTATTTCGACGCGCTGCGCGCCGAGGTCGAAACCGCTTACGGCATCAAGGTCACCACCATCTTCCCGGGCTCGGTGAGAACCGCCGTCGCGGCCAACGCCCTCAACGCCGACGGCACGGTCCGCGGCGTCTCCGACGTCAACATCGACAACGGCATCCCAGCCGACGTCGCCGCAGCCCAGATCCTGGCCGGTCTCAACGCCGGCGAGCGCGAGATCGTCGTCGCCGAGGGCGTCGAAGCCGGCGCGTTGGAGCTGCGCCGCGCCGATCCGGCGACGCTTTTCGCCTTTACGGCGGCCGAAGGCGCCCGCCTCGCCGCCGCCCGCGCCGAGGGGCAGGGGCCGGAACCCGCGAAGGTCAACACATGACATTCGTCACCCCCCGCGGCTGACACCCGTCTCTGACGCCGGCGCGCGCGCAAGGGCAATGAGGCATCGGATCTCCAGAAGGAAGATGCGATGCCCGAGCCCGAACCGCCTGTCAGACTGAGCGCCGTCACCAAATCCTACGGCGCCGTCAGGGCCGTCGACGGACTTGATCTTGAAATCCGCTCCGGTGGCGTCACCGCGCTGCTCGGGCCCAACGGCGCCGGCAAGTCAACCGCCATCGGCCTGATGCTTGGCCGCCTGCGCCCCGACGCGGGCGTCGCGCGTCTGTTCGGCCACGATCCTCGCGATCTCGCCGCCCGGCGGCGCATCGGCGTGATGCTCCAGACCGCCAGGCTGCCGCGCCAGCTGACCGTCGCCGAGCTCGTTGCGCTGTTCGGCGGCTACTATCCCGCGCCAATGTCCGTGGCCGAAGCGGTGCGGCTCGCGGGCCTTGAAGGGCTGGAGCGCCGGCGCTGCTCGGCGCTGTCGGGCGGCCAGCAGCGCCGCCTGCAATTCGCCATTGCCGCCGTCGGCCGGCCCGATCTTCTTCTTCTCGATGAGCCGAGCGTCGGCCTCGATCTGGAAGCCCGCCGCGCCATGTGGGCGACGGTCAGGATGCTGCGCGAACGCGGGGCGACGATCCTGCTCACCACCCACTATCTGGAAGAGGCCGAGGCGCTGGCCGACCGCATCGTCGTCATCGACAAGGGCCGCGTGCGCACCAGCGGCACCGTGGCCGACATGAAGTCGATCGTTGCGGGCCGCACCATTCGCTGCGCCACGGCGCTCGACGATGCCGCGCTGCGGGCCTTGCCGAATGTCCGTTCCGTCGCGCGCGCCGGACGCCATGCGGTGCTCGTCACCGATGGCGGCGAGGCCACCGCGCGGGCGCTCCTCAACGCCGATCTTTCGCTCTCGGATCTCGAAATCACCGGCGCGGGGCTGGAAGAAGCCTTCGACGCGCTGGTCGCCGTCTGAGGAGCTGCACATGTCCGACACCGCTATACTGGGCCGCGAATTCCGGGCCGAAATTCTCAAGGCCTCGCGCATGCCGGAATTCGCCATTCCGACCATTGTACTGCCCGTCGCCTTCTTCGCTCTGTTCGGGCTGGCGCTCGCCAAGGGCTCCAGCGTCGCTCCCTATCTGCTGGCGACCTACGGCATCTTCGCCGCGATCGGCCCCTCGGTCTTCGGCTTCGGCATCGGGGTCGCGACCGAGCGCGAAGAGGGCACCCTCGCGCTCAAGGCCGTCTCTCCCATGCCAGCCTTCGTCTATCCGCTTGCGAAGCTGATGATGACGGTGGTGTTCGTCGCGCTCGTCGACCTCGCCATCTATGGCCTCGGCACGTTCGGCGGCGGCGCATCCTTTTCGCCCGCTCAGTGGGCCGGCATCGTGGGCGTTCACCTCGCGGCGATCGTGCCGTTCTCGCTGATCGGCCTATTCCTCGGCTACACGCTGAAAAGCCAGGCCGCGATTGCGGTGGGCAACATCATCTTCTTCTCGCTGTGCATCCTCGGGGGGCTGTGGATTCCGCTGCCGAATTTC
>JAKOQZ010000115.1 GCA_029778105.1 Pseudomonadota bacterium
GCGGCGCGGATCGGTCGACGGCGTCCAGATGCGCAACATCATCGCGCCGGACCGCGATCTGGCCCTCATCGTCTTCACCGACAACGCCGACGCCGCGTTCGGCGAAATCTGGCAGGGCAAGGGCCTCAGCTACGACCTCGCCTCCGCCGCCTTCTGCGCCAAATCGGAAGCGGAAAAGGAGAAGGCGGAAAAGGAAAAGCCGCCCGGTTAGGGGCGGCTCTTGTTTCACTGTCATCCCGGGCGAAGACCCGGGACCCAGAGCCTCACGCACCGGCACTCGGGCCGCATCCCGGCTCAAGGCCGGGATGCAAGCGGCAGCAGGCCTAAAGCCTGCCGCGCGCGTCACTTCGCGCCGAGCTGTTTGGCGAGATACACATACTGCATGGCCAGCTGCGCCGCGCGCTGCTTCTGGTTGGTCGCCGCGCCGTGGCCGCCTTCCAGCTCCTCGTAGAACAGGAACGGATAGCCCTTGCTCTCCATCAGCGCCGCCATCTTGCGGGCATGGCCGGGATGCACCCGGTCATCCGCCGTGGAGGTGAGGAAGAAGACGCGCGGATACACGACGCCGTCCTTGAGGTTCTGGTAGGGCGAGTACTTCTCGATCGCCGCGCGCTCTTCCGGCACGTCCGGATCGCCATATTCCGCGATCCACGAGGCGCCCGGCGGCAGCTTGGTGTAGCGCAGCATGTCGAGCAGCGGCACGTCGCAGAGCACCGCATTGAACAGGTCGGGGCGCTGCGTGAACGCGACACCGACCAGCAGCCCGCCATTGGAGCCGCCGGAAATGCCGAGCTGCTTGTTGGTGGTGATGCCCTTGGCGATCAGGTCTTCGGCGACGCCTTCGAAATCGTCATAGACGCGCTGACGGTTCTGCTTCAGCCCCGCCTCGTGCCAGCGCGGGCCGAACTCGCCGCCGCCGCGGATATTCGCGATGACATACACATTGCCGCGCGCCAGCCACAATTTGCCGGCGGTCTGCCAGTACCAGGGCGTCGTCGAGACCTGGAAGCCGCCATAGGCATAGAGCAGCGTCGGCAGCGGGCCGGTGCGGTCCTTGGGCCCCACCACGAAATACGGCACTTTCGTTCCGTCCTTCGAGGCGACTTCGAACTGCTCGATCTTGTAGAGCGAGGCGTCGAAGCGGTCGGGCAGCGACTTCACCTTTTCGATATGCGCCGCGTCGTCGAACGACCAGTAGAGCGTCGAGGGCGTGAGGAAGTCCTGATAGTTGAACATCACGATCGCCGAATGCACGTCGGCGTCGGCGATGGAGACGGTGCCGTTCTCGGGCAGCGACACGGGCTTGGCCTCGCCCCACGCCCCGTCGGCGAAATCGTAGGCGTAGATGCGCCCGCGCACGTTATCGAGCACCGAGACGAACACCTTGTCCTTGGTCGTCGCGACTTCGTCGATGGCGGTGCGCTCGGTCGGCGTGAACAGCGTCGAGATCGCGCCGATCTGGCCGGTCTTCTTCCATTCGTCCACCGAGAAGGCGAGCAGCGCGCCCTGCGGATAGGTCTTGCCGTCCGGCGCGGTCCATTCGAGCCGCAGCGAGAACAGCACCTGGTCGCGGAAGAAGCCCTGCACCTCGGCGAAGAGCGGCAGCGGCAGCATCTTGGTCGAGCCGTCGGGCTCGACCAGATGGGTTTCGCTGTCGAAGAAATCGACGGCGCGGACGACGGCGGGGATCGTGCCCTCGGCGGTCTCGTAGACGGCCGGCCAGACGGCCGTGTCTTCGGCCTTGCCCTCGAACACCGTCCTGGCGTCGCTCAGCGGCGTGCCGCGCTTCCACACCTTGGCGATGCGCGGATAGCCCGATGTCGTCTCCGATCCTGCGCCGAAATCGGTGCCGACCAGCACGGTGTTGCCGTCGATCCAGTCGACCGTCGACTTGTTGGTCGGCAGGAAGAAGCCGTCCTTCACGAACGACTTGGTGTTGATGTCGAATTCGCGCACCTCCACCGCGTCGCCGCCGTCGGGCGACAGCGAGACGAGGCAGCGCACGTTTTCGGGGGCGAGGCACGACGCGCCCTTGAACGACCATTTCTTGCCTTCGTCGGCCGACAGCTTGTCGAGGTCGATCAGCACGTCCCATTCGGGCTTGTCGGTCTTGTAGGACTCGACGCTCGTGCGCCGCCACAGGCCCATGATCGCCGTGTCGTCCTGCCAGAAATTATAGAGATAGCCGCCCCGGTGGCTGACATAGGGGATGCGGTCCTGCGCCGTCAGAACGGCCAGCGCATCGTCCAGCAGGGGCTGGAACAAGGGGTCGGACTTCAGTTCCCCTTCGGTCCGGGCGTCCTGCGCCTTGACCCATGCCAGGGCCTTTTCGCCCTTGACCTCTTCGAGCCACAGAAACGGATCTTCGGATTCTGCGGCCATGACTGCTCCGAAAGCGAGGGACGCGGCGAACGACACGGCCGCGAGGCGCGCTTTTGCTGACATACGGGGTGATCCTTGCTGCGCCGGGAACCCGGCAAGACAAGGCACGAGTAAGACTCGCTGCGGCGGCCGGCGCAACCTTTGGCAGGTCACGAGCCGGAGAGGCCGCGACATTGTGGCGGCTGGCGCGCGCCGCCCGTTCCGCCCCAAATCCGCCCGCGGGATCACGACAGCAAGCGCGCGGCGGACGCCGCGGAAAGGCCCCATCCATGTTTCTGAAAATTCTGGCGCTCGGCGGCGCGGCCCTCGCGCTCGCCCCGGCCGCCGGCGCCGCCAGCGTCATCCGGTCGGAGCAGACGACCGCCCAGTTCCAGCAGGTCTTCGACAGCTACTTCACCAAGCCGGGCAAGCATCTGGTGACGCTCGACGCCTACCGGACCGGCGCGGGGATGCGCTATGTCTATTATGGCGTGGAGGAAGACCACCCCGGCTTCCAGGCGCTTGCCGAGCTTGACGCGGCGGCGTTCCAGAAGGCCTTCGACACCGCCGCCAAGAGCGGCCTTGGCCTCGTCGATGTGTCCGTCACCGGCACCCCGTCGGGCCCGCTTTTCGCCGGCATCTGGGAAGCGGGCGCGGCCACGGGCTCGCGCGGCAGCCTGACGCAGGGCGAGCTCAACACCTGGCAGGTCGAAGCCCCCGCCGCCGGCAACATGCCCATCGATCTGGAATGCTATGGCGCCAACGACGATCGCCGCTATGCGGTGATCTGGAAGCACGACCCGGCGGCGGGCGACTGGAAAATGGAATACGGGCTCAGCCGCAAGGCCTTCCAGGACCGCTTCAACCTGCATGTCGAGGAGGGCTACCGCCTGGTGCAGGTGGATGTCTGTTCCGATGGCGACGCGCCGCGCTATGGCGGCATCTTCGTCAGGACCGATGGCCGCAACTGGTTCTCCAAGGGCGACCTGACCTCGGCCGAACTGCTCAAGACTGAGAGCGACGCCGACAAGCAGGGCTATCGCCTGCTGTCCGTTAGCGGCTATCTCAGCGGCCAGGAAAGCCGCTTCTCCGCCGTCTGGTCGCAATAGACCGGCACTTGCGGCCGGGCGCCGGGGCGGCCAGCATGACGCCATGCCGCGCCGCGCCGCCCTTGCCGTCCTCGCCGCCCTTGCGATGCCGCCCGTCGCCCTCGCCGAGGAGGACGGGCCCGACGAGGCCGCGCCGGACGCGCCCTTCACGCTCGACAATGCCGCCTGCCCGGCCTTTCTCACCGGCATCTGGCTCGCCAACAGCCAGCAGGATTTCGGCGGCGCGCTGTGGCACGTCACCGAGGCGCTGGTGTTCAACCCCGACGGCCGGATCGAGCAGGCCTTCGCGGCCGGCACGGCCGGCGAAGAGCCGCAGGAAACCAAGACATTCGGCGCCTGGACGGCCGGACCCGGCAGGGCGAAAGACCGCTGCGCCCTGAGCCTTGTCTTCGAGGAAGGCGAGCGCCGCGACGTCGAGGTCGCCGCCCTCGCCGCCACCCGCATACTGGTCGACGGCCAGCCCTTCACCCGCGCCCGCTAGCGCCGCTTTCACCGCCTGCGGGGCTCACCTATATACCCCGCCATGACCCTGCCCTTCCTCAAGATGCACGGCCTCGGCAACGACTTCGTCGTGCTGGATGCGCGCGTGACGCCCATCGCCATGACCGAGGCGGCGGCGCGGGCCATCGGCGACCGCCGCACCGGCGTCGGCTACGACCAGCTCCTGATGCTCTGCCCGCCCCGGGGCGCGGGCGATGTGCGCATGCGCATCTGGAACCCCGACGGCACCGAAGCCCAGTCCTGCGGCAACGGCACCCGCGCCGTCGCCCAGCTCGTGATGGACGAGACCGGCACGGACAAGGTGGGCATCGAAACGCTGGGCGGATTCCTCAGGGCGGCACGCGCCCCGGGCGGCCTCGTCACCGTCGACATGGGCGAGCCGCGCCTCGGCTGGGAGGACATCCCCCTCGCCGAACGCATGGACACCCGCCGCATCGACATCCATATCGGGCCGATCGACGCCCCCTATCTGGTCGGCCCCGCCGCCGTCAGCATGGGCAATCCGCACGCGGTTTTCTTCGTCGACGACACCAGCAGGATTCAGCTCGAAAAGGTCGGTCCGCTGATCGAAAACCACCCGCTTTTCCCCGAGCGGGCCAATGTCAGCTTCGCGGAAATCCGCGATTCCGAGCACGTTTCCCTGCGCGTCTGGGAACGCAGCGCAGGCGCCACCCTCGCCTGCGGCACCGCCGCCTGCGCCACCCTGGTGGCCGGCGTCCGCCTTGGAAAGCTGGCGCGCAAGGCCGAGATCACGCTGCCGGGCGGGCCGCTGATCATCGAATGGCGCGAGAGCGACGGGCACGTGATGATGACCGGCCCGGCCGAAACCAGCTTCGCCGGAACCTTCGGCCCGCGCCTGACCGCGCTGCTCGGCTGAAGCCCGGATTTCCGCAGCTTCCCGCGACGCCGCTTTCATGCCGCGCCGCCGCGCTTTATAGAGCCCGGCCATGAGCGCGCTCGCCAACACGCCCGGCGTCGAGATCGTCACCTTCGGGTGCCGCCTCAACGCCTATGAGTCGGAGGCCATGAAGGGCCGCGCCGCCGAAGCCGGGCTGACCGATGCGGTGATCGTGAACACCTGCGCCGTCACCAACGAGGCCGTCCGCCAGGCCCGCCAGACCATCCGCAAGCTCAAGCGCGAGCGCCCCGGCGCGCCCATCATCGTCACCGGCTGCGCCGCGCAGACCGAACCCGGCACCTTCGCCGCGATGCCCGAAGTCGCCCGCGTCATCGGCAACGGCGAGAAGCTCACGGCCGCGGCCTACGATCTAGGCGATGTGGAGCGCGTGCGCGTCAACGACATCATGGAGCTGCGCGAGACCGGCGCGCATCTGATCGACGGCTTCGGCGACCGCGCCCGCGTCTTCGTTCAGGTGCAGAACGGCTGCGACCATCGCTGCACCTTCTGCATCATCCCTTATGGCCGCGGAAACTCGCGCAGCGTCGGCCTCGGCGAGGTGATCGCCCAGATCCGCCGCGTGGTCGAGAACGGCGCGGCCGAAGTCGTGCTCACCGGCGTCGACATCACCTCGTGGGGCGCCGATCTGCCGGGTGCGCCGAAGCTGGGCGATCTCGTCGCGAAAATCCTCAAGCTGGTGCCGGAGCTGAAACGCCTGCGCATCTCCTCGCTCGACGCGGTGGAGGCCGATGCGGCGCTGCTGCGCGCGCTCGCCGAGGAAGAGCGGCTGATGCCGCATCTCCATCTCTCGCTGCAGGCGGGCGACGACATGATCCTCAAGCGGATGAAGCGCCGCCATCTGCGCGCCGACGCCATCCGCTTCTGCGACGAGGCCCGCCGCCTGCGCCCCGACATCGCCTTCGGCGCCGACCTCATCGCCGGTTTCCCGACCGAGACCGACGCCATGTTCGCCAATTCCGTGAAGCTGATCGAGGCCTGCGGCCTCGCCTATTGCCACGTCTTCCCCTTCAGCCCGCGCAAGGGCACGCCCGCGGCGCGCATGCCGCAGCTGGACGGAGCGCTGGTGAAGGCGCGCGCCGCCGAGCTGCGCGCGGCGGGCGACGCCGCCCTCGCCCGCCACCTGGCAGGCCATGTCGGCCGCACGGCCGGCGTCCTCGTCGAAAAGCCCGGCTTCGGCCGTCTCGCCGATTTCGCGCCGGTCGCCTTCACCGGACCTGGCGTTGCGGGCGATATCCTCTCCATGACCATCACAACCAGCAACGGCCGCCAGCTCTCCGCCAGCCCGGCGCTCCGGCCAACCGATCTGGCCGCAGCATGAGCGAAAAGCCCGGCCTGTTCGCCCGCCTGCGCGCGGGCCTGAAGAAATCGTCCGACGCCGTCACCGGGTCGATCGCCAATGTCTTCACCAAGAAGCGTCTGGATGCGGAAACGCTGGACGAGCTGGAAGACGCGTTGATCGGGGCGGATATGGGCCCCGCCGCCGCCGCGAAGATCACCAAGGCCCTGCGCGCCCAGCGCCACGACCGCGACGTGACCGGCGACGACATCCGCAAGATGCTGGCCGACGAGATCGAGCGCATCCTCGCCGGGCCCGACGTGCCGCCGCCCTATGACGCGCACAAGCCCTATGTCAGCCTGGTCATCGGCGTGAACGGCGTCGGCAAGACGACGACTATCGGCAAGATCGCCCGCGCCATGGCGGCCCAGGGCTACAAGACCACGCTGGCCGCCGGCGACACCTTCCGCGCCGCCGCCATCGAACAGCTGAAAATCTGGGGCGAGCGCACCGGCGCGACCGTGGTGGCGCGCGACCAGGGCGCCGACGCCGCCGGCCTCGCCTTCGACGCGCTGACCGAGGCGAAGAAGAACGGCTCCGACGTGCTGCTCATCGACACCGCCGGCCGCCTGCAGAACAAGCAGGGCCTGATGGACGAGCTGGCCAAGGTGATCCGCGTGCTGAAGAAGATCGACCCGACCGCGCCGCACGAGACGATGCTGATCGTCGACGCGACGACGGGCCAGAACGCGCTGGCCCAGATCGACACCTTCAAGCAAGTCGCCGGCGTCACATCGCTCACCGTCACCAAGCTCGACGGCACGGCGCGCGGCGGCGCGGTGGTCGCCGCCACCGAACGCTCCGGCCTGCCCGTGCGCTATATCGGCATCGGCGAAGGCCCCGACGATCTGCAGTATTTCGATCCCCGCGGTTTCGCCCGCGCGCTGGTGGGGCTCGACCCATGAGCGATGCCGGTGCCGCGCCCCGCCGCATGAAGCCGCTGCTGCGTCACGCGCTGGAGTTCGGCCCCGTGCTGATCTTCTTCGGGGTGATGCAGCTGACCGACGTGTTCGTCGCGACCGGCGTGCTGATGGCGCTGATGACGCTCTCGGCGCTCACCGCCTATCTCATCGAGCGCCGCATCTCGGGGCTCATCCTGTTCGGTCTCGTCACCGTGCTGGCGTTCGGCACGCTGACGCTGGTGCTGCACGACGAGGATTTCATCAAGATCCGTCCGTCGATCTATTTCGCGACGCTCGCCGCCGTCCTGGTCTTCGGCATGCTCGTCGGCCGCGTCTTCCTGAAGTCGCTGTTCGAATATGCCTTCCAGATCGACGACCGGGGCTGGGGCAAGCTCACCTGGCGGATGGCGGGGTTTTTCCTCGCCCTGTCGGTCGCCAACTATGTCGTCGCCGCGACCTTCTCGCTCGACACCTGGGCGACCTACAAGGTGTTCGGCGTGCCGGTTCTGACCGTCGTCTTCATGATGGCGCAGACCCCGCTGCTGCTGAAGCACCAGCTGCCCGAAAGCGAAGCTGCCGGGACCGAAGGCGACTAGCGCGCCGCCGGATCGCCCGTTTCGCCGGGCGGATTGACGAAGGGCTGACCAAGCGGTTTGCCCGCGCTCTCGCGCCAGTAGTTCAGCGTCCAGTGCACGGACGGAAACGCGATCTCGCGCCAGGGGATCTCGTCCCACGCGAACAGAGCCACCTCAAGGCTTTCCGGGCCGGCGCTGAATGCGCCGCCTTCGAGCCGCGCGCGATAGATCATCTGAACCTGGCTGATGCGCGGGATCGAATAGACCGCAAGCAGTCCCTCGATCGCGATCCGCGCCCCGGCCTCTTCCATGCATTCGCGCGCCGCGCCGGCCTCGACCGTCTCGTTCTCTTCCAGATAACCGGCGGGGATCGTCCAGAAGCCCTTGCGCGGATGGATCGCCCGGCGCGCGAGCAGGACCTTGCCCTCATGCGCGATGACCGCCCCGGTCACGATTTTCGGGTTGTCGTAGTGGATGTGCCCGCAATCGGCGCACACCAGCCGCGACATGGCGTCGCCATCGGGGATTCGACGCTCAAACTTTGCGAACGAGTTAGCGGCCGGGGGTTTCGGGAGCGAAGTCATTTGGCTAGCATCTTCGTCAGAAGTTGGCTGCAGCCGGGGCTGCGGCCGGGTCAGCGTTCCAATCATCCGTGTCCGGATCGCGCAGCGTGCGCGGCGGCACAGGTTTTGTTGCGACGCCTATCGGGGCAGGCATGGCGCAGAAACACTACGACCTGAATTCCTCGCCGGTCCATCTCCTGCGCCGCTGCAATCAGTATTGCACCGACCTGTTCGACGCCGAAACGGCCGGGTCCGATCTGACGGCGCGCCAGCTCACCGTGCTCATCGCGGTCGAGGCGCATGACGGCGCCAGCCAGACCCAGCTCGTCGCCGAGACGGGCATCGACCGCTCCACCCTCGCCGACATCGTCGCGCGGATGATCCAGCGCGAGCTTCTGGTGCGCAAACGCACGGAAACCGACGCACGCGCCAATGCGGTGCGTCTCGCCCCCAAAGGCGCGCGCGCCCTCAAGGGCGCGATAAACGCGTTGAAGAAAACCGAGCAGGCGCTTCTGAAAGCCGTGCCGGCGCCCAAGCGGGCCGAATTCCTGAAACATCTCGCCGCCATCGCGGCGATGGTGGACGGCGGCTAGACCCGGATATCCAGCAGCGATCCCGGCCGAAGCAGCCGGGGACGATCCGTTCCGAAAGGCGCCTCGCGCGTGTGGTCGGTGCGGGCCGGGGCTTCGCGCGTGACCGCAACGCTCTTCTGCACCGTTTCGGGCGCCCCGGCATCGCGCATGGCGCTGGCATAGGCGGCGGCGTTGGTGCGGGCGCGGGCGACGTTCTGCCCGGCAGGCTGGATGCTGCCTGCGGTGACGAGCGATGCGCCGGTCAGGGGATTGGCCATGACCGGCATATTAACCACTTTTGGAAAGA
>JAKOQZ010000116.1 GCA_029778105.1 Pseudomonadota bacterium
GCGCAGCTTGCGGGGCGGACCCTAGACCCGCCGCCGGGCGAGCGGGAAGCGGCGCTGCGTCACATCCTCGGCATTTCGGCCCGCATTTGATGCGCGCGGGTTCCTCGCTAGTCTTCCGCCCATAAAAATACAGGAGGAACCCATGGCCGGCACCGAATACACGCGCGTTCCCTATCTCATCGTGTTCGAGGAGCAGGCGGGGTTCAAAGACACCTATGCCGGCATGATGGGCCGGGTGGTGCTGGAGGCGCAGCACCTGAAGCCCGAGACGCCGAGCGATACGGTGGTGATCTTCAGCCATCCGATCGGCGGCGGCGCCTATCTGCCGATGCCGAACGCGATGGCGCGCCTCGGCATCCACGTCATCTATGTGAACACACGCTATCGCGGGAACGACAGCGCGCTGATCATGGAGAAGACCATTCTGGATTTCGGCGCGGCGGTGCGGCACGCGAAAGAGAAGCTCGGCTACAAGCGCGTGTTGCTGGGCGGATGGAGCGGCGGCGGCGCGATGTCGCTGTTCTATCAGAGCCAGGCGGTGGGACCGGCGGTGACGTCGACGCCAGCGGGCGATGCGCCCGATCTTTCAAAGGCCGGCCTCATTCCCGCCGATGGTGTGATGCTGCTGGCGGCGCATCTGTCGCGGAACCTGACGCTGACCGAATGGCTGGACCCGTCGATCACCGATGAGAGCCGTCCGTTCGACCGCGATCCGAAATGGAATCTCTATGGGCCGGATGCGCCCAAGCCCCCCTACTCTGCCGATTTCGTCGCCGAATATCGTGCGGCGCAAATCGCGCGGAACCGGCGCATCACGGCGTGGGTGAAGGCGCAGCTGGCCGAGCTTAAGGCGGCGGGGCTGGAGAATGACGAGCGCTGTTTCACCGTGCAGGGCACGATGGCCGATCCGCGCTGGCTGGACCCGTCGGTCGATCCCAATGGGCGCAAAACCAATTGGTGCTTCCTCGGCGATCCGCGCGTGGTGAATGACGGCGTGGTGGGCCTCGCGCGGTTCACCTCGCTGCGCAGCTGGCTGTCGCAGTGGAGTTATGACGACTCGAATGCCGATGGCCTGAAATGCGCCGCCAAGCTGACCCATCCGCTGCTGGTCATCGAGAATTCGGATGACGATGGCGTGACGCCGAGCCACGCCGCGCGGCTGATGGCGGCGGCCAAGGGCGCGAAGCAGACGCATCACGTCATTCAGGGCGCGAACCATTATTATTTCGGCCAGCCAAGGCTTTCCGCCGAGGCGGCGGAGAAGGCCAAGGCCTGGATCGACGGGCTTTAAGCGCCCCCTCCGTCGCTGCGCGACACCTCCCCCGTGAATGACGGGGGAGGAAAGGCGTCTTTGGGGTGGACAAATGGCCGCCGGTCGGGTTCAAACCCGCCCGGTGCTGGCCGTTTGGGCCGAGCGCCCTCAGCCCCATTCAAAAGGATCAGAGATAGCCGCGATGCAGGTTAAAGGTACGAGCTTCAACGACCGCCAGGAAAACTCCGCCAAGGCGAAGCTGGAGCTGCTGAAGCGCGCGCGCGAGAAGTCTCCGATGAACGATCCGAACTTCGCGCAGCGCATGGCCGAGAAGGCCGCCGCCGCCGCAGTTCGTGAAAAGGAACGCGCCGAGCGCAAGGCCGCGAAGGAAGCCGAGAAGGCACGCCTGGAAGCCGAGCGCATCGAGAACGAGCGCATCGCCGCCGAAGAGGCCGCCCGCGCCGCCGCCGAAGCGCAGGCCGAAGCCGAGCGTCTCGCCGCCCGTCAGGCGATCGAGGAAGCCAAGGCGAAGCTGGCGCAGTTCAAGAAGCGCTGAGTTTTTCGCACGAGCGAATGCAAAGGCCGCCCCATCGGGCGGCCTTTTTGTTTTGGGCGTGATGCAGCGTGCTTTGTCCTGCCAGACCCCCTTCCGGGCTTTGGCCACCTTCCCCCGATGGGGGAAGGCCCAAGATGGGAGGCACCGCACCGTGTTTGGCGGGGAGTGACGTTTATGAATGCGGCTAGGTGTTCAGCCAGTCGATGACGGCTTTGGCGATGGCGTCCGGTTGTTCGGGAAGCATGGCGTGGCCGGCATTGTCGATTTCGGCGAGGGTCATGCGGTCCGGTGCGGCATCAAGAAGGGCGCGGGCGTTGGGGGGCGGCGCAATGACGTCCTGCAACGCCTGGACGATCAGCATGGGCTGTCCGCCGCCAAGCTTCCAGGCGGCATGGTCGGAGCTGCGAACCGCTGCGGACTGCATGGTGGCGGTGGCCGGGTGCCAGCCGCCCTTCCAGACTGCGGGATCGTGGCCATCGGCGAAGAAGGCGCGGCGGACGTGCTGGAGATGCGTATCCGGCGGCAGCGAGAGATCGAAGCACGACATCAGATCGCGCATCGCCTCCGGCGCCATCGGGACCTGACCGCCGCAGGCGAGAAGCGCGACGCGGGAAACTTTGCCCGGATAAAGCCGCGCGACATTGCGCGCGAGACGATTGCCGAAGGCGTGGCCGACGAGGGTGACGTCCGCCTCGCCCGTCCAGCCGATCACGGCGGCGACATCGGCGGCGAGCTGGTCGAGCGAAAGTCCCTCCACCAGGCCGGTCGAGCCGCCGACGCCGCGCGGCTGGGGCGCGATGGCGCGATAGCCGGCGTCGGCCAGCGCGGCGGCGAGATGATCGAAATCGTCCGCCGGGCGGCCCAGCGAGGCGATCAGGATGACGGCCCTGCCATGGCCCCTCACGAGGCATTCGATCTCGACGCCGCCCCGCGCGACGATGGCGCGCTGAAAGCTCATGCGGCCTTGCGATAGGGCAGATAGGCCGGCTTCCAGATGCGCGCCGCGATGGCGAGATCGATTTCGGCGTCGCTGAGCTCGGCGCAGAGACCTTCGCGGCGGGCTTCGCGGGCGACGGCTTTCGCGACGACGAGCGAGATGTCGCGCATCGCGGTGACCGGCGGCAGAAGATTGGCCGACGGATTGGTGCGGGCCGGGCTGGCCCCGGCGAGCGCCTTGGCCGCGGTCATGAACATGCCGTCGGTGATGCGCCGCGCCTGGACAGCGATGGCCGCCAGCGCGACGCCGGGGAAGATGTAGGAATTGTTGGTCTGGTCGACGGCGAAGTCGACGCCGCCGCGGTTCAGCGGCGGGAACGGGCTGCCGGTGCCGATGACGGCGCGGCCATGGGTCCACGCATCGAGGTCATGCGGCGTCGCCTCGGCGCGCGAGGTGGGATTGGACAGCGGGAAGATGACGGGGCGCGACGTGCGGGCCGCCATGGCGCGGACGATTTTCTCGTTGAACGCGCCGGGCTGTCCGGTGACGCCGATCAGCGTGGTGATGCCGGCATTGGCGGCGATGTCGGCGAGCGAGATCGTGCCGGGATTCTCGAGCGTCCAGGTGTCGGCGACGTCGCGCGGCTGGAGGAAGGGGCGCTGGAAGTCCTCGATGCCGTTCATGCCTTCCAGCAGCAGGCCGGGACGATCGACGAGGTAGAACTGGCGCGCGGCCTGTTTCGCCGGAACGCCGGCCTCGATGATCGTCTTCAGCAGCAGGCTGGCGATGCCGATACCGGCCGAGCCGGCGCCGAAGACGGCGATCTTTTGCTGCGCGAGGGGGATGCCGGTGACGTTGATCGCGGCGAGCAGCGCGCCGGTCGCGACCGCCGCCGTGCCCTGGACGTCGTCGTTGAAAGTGCAGAGCCGGTCGCGATAGCGCCCGAGCAGACGGGTGGCGTTGCCCTTGGCGAAATCCTCCCATTGCAGGAGGACGTGCGGCCAGCGTTCGTCGACGGCGGTGACGAAGGCTTCGATGAAATCGTCATAGGCCTGGCCGCGCACGCGTTCGGTGCGCCAGCCGACATAGAGCGGATCGGCGAGACGGTCCGGATTGTCGGTGCCGACATCGAGCATAATCGGCAGCGTGGTGCGCGGATGGATGCCGCCGCAGGCCGTGTAGAGCGCCAGCTTGCCGATCGGGATGCCCATGCCGCCTGCACCCTGATCGCCGAGCCCCAGAATGCGCTCGCCGTCGGTGACGCAGATCGCCTCGACCTGATCGAAGCGCGGATTGGCGAGGATCTGTTTCAGGCGCGACTGATAGGGCGGCGAAAGAAAGAGGCCGCGCGGCTTGCGGAAGACGCGGCTGAAATGTTCGCAGCCCAGCCCCACCGTCGGCGTATAGACCAGCGGCATCATGGCTTTGAGATCGCTTTCCAGCAGCGCGTAGAACAGCGTCTCGTTGGTGTCCTGAAGCTCGCGCAGGAAGGCATAGCGTTCCAGATCGGAGCCGAATTCCTGGAGCGCGCGCATGCGGCGGCGGACCTGGCCGTTGAGCGTGCCGATGCTGGGCGGCAGGAGGCCGTTGAGGCCGAACGCATCGCGTTCGTCCTGGGTGAACGCGGTGCCCTTGTTGAGGAAGGGATCGGTCAGGAGGTCGTAGCCGCTGCGGGCGGTGACGATTTCGGTCTGGGAGAGATCGCCGGTCATAGCGTGGGGTTAGCGCATCGGCGTGACACTTGGAACATCCAGAAGCACTAGTACCCGGTCGTCAGGCCCAGCATGAAGAGGTTGCGCTCGGTGTCGCCTGCAACGTCGGACTTGGTCTGGTCGTAGCGGTAGTCGAGATTGACGCGGAAGTTGGAGGTCAGGACGTAATCGACGCCGAGACCGGCGAAGAGGCCGGTGTCGGTGCGGGCCTGTGCTTCATAGGCGGTCTGCCGCCAGCCGCCCTCAGCCCGCACGAGCATCTGGCGCAGCGGCTCGTATTCCAGGCCCAGGCTGACGGTGTCGCGCGTGACGGCGGCGGTGACGGGCGAGCCCAGCAGGATCTCGGTCTGCTCGGCGCCGAATTCGCGGCGCGCCACGAGGTTGAGCGACATCAGCTCGGTGACGAACCAGTCGAGCGAGGCGCCATAGGTGGGGCCTGTGACCTCGGCGCCGTTCTCGTAATCCTGGGCGGCATAGCCGGCGAAAAGCTCGCCGGTGAGAAGGCGCGTGAACTCGAACTCGGCGCCCGCGACCGCGCGCCAGCCGGTGGAGTTGGCGGCATCGTCGTCATAGGTCTGGGTGTTGTAGAGGCCTTCGACGAAGACCCCGGCGGCGGTGGAGAAGCGGTAGCCGGCGCGCAGGCGGAAATCGGCGTTGGTGCCGTTCCTGAAGCCCTGATCGACGCTGACCCCGCCGCGCGTCAGGCGCGCATCGTAGTCGGTATAGGTGACGTCGGCGCCGGCCGAGACCGTGTAGCGGCCGCCGTCGAAGGCGACGCCCAGCGAGGCCGGGATCGAAAGATATTCGGCGAGATCGACGTAAGGGTCGAAATTGCCCGCGACGATGATGCCTTCGTCGGCGGAATCGGGCGCGCTCTCGGAGGCGACGCCGATGCTGCCACGGATGCGGACATACTGACCCACCTGGGTCTGGCCCGAGACGCCGCCGCGCGCGTCGAAATGATCAAGGTCCGAAGCGTCGGTGAACCAGGTCTGCGACACCTCGCCATAGGCGGCGATGTAGTCGGCGCCCTCGCCGTTGGTGACGTCGAGGCGGCCACGCAGCTGAACGAGGCCGGAAGCGACGGGGGTGTCGGCGAGGGTCGTGACGTTGTCGTCATAACCGCCCCGCAGCGACGCCTCCGGCGTGACCTTCCAGGGGCCGAGCTGAATGCCCTGCGGCGCATTGTTGCGGTTGAAGCGCGCGCCGACGCTTTCGGGCTCGCGCGCCCCCTGCTGGGCGGCGGCGGTTCCGGCGAGGACCGTGGCAAGGAGAAGGCTGAGCTTCAGGCGGCGCGACATGGCACCGTCAGGAGTGCATTCAGATTCGTTAATGCCGGTTTACCAAGGTTAGCGTCGGGTCGGGACGGATCAGCGTTAACGGCGACGAAACGGGGCCGGCCTAGTGTGCGCCGCATGTCGATCCGGCGCTTCCTTGCCAGTCTGATTTGCGCCGCGCTGGTTGCAGGCTGCGCGGCCGACCCCATCACCCAGATCGAATCCGGCGACGCCGCCGCGCGGCCGATCGGCGGGCAGGCGGCCGCCACGACCCAGACCATCGCGCCGGGCGACCAGGTGCGCATCACCCTCGCCAACGATAAGGACCTGAGCGGCACCTATACGGTGAGCGACGCCGGGATCGTCACCCTGCCCTTGCTGGGCGCGGTCCAGATCGCCGGCTATGACGCAGCGCAGGCGGCGGACGCGATCGCCGGGGCGCTGTTGACGGCGGGCCTGTTCCGCAATCCGACCGTGACCGTCGAGGTGCTGACGCTGAGGCCGTTCTATATTCTGGGCGAGGTGAACAAGCCCGGGCAGTATGCCTATACGCCCGGCCTGTCGCTGTTCGGCGCGGTGGCGACGGCGGGCGGCTATACCTACCGCGCCAATACGGGCCGGGTGTTCATCCGCAAGGCGAACGAGACGGTGGAGCGGGAATACGATCTCGATTCCGACATCGCCATCATGCCCGGCGACGTGATCCGCATTCCGGAGCGCTTTATCTAGACCTCAGAACGCCGCCCGGCCGGTGAGGACGGCGGGGATGGTGGCCAGCAGGATGCGGATGTCGCGCCACACCGAGAAGGTGCGGATATATTCCAGATCGCTGTCGACGCGCGCCTGGGCATGGCCAGCGTCGGTGACCTCGCCGCGCAGGCCGCGCACCTGGGCGAGGCCGGTGATGCCGGGACGCACCGCATGACGCGCGAAATATTCCGGCACCAGATCCTCGTAGCGGACGCCGGCGGCGTGCATGCCGAGCACATGGGCGCGCGGGCCGACCAGCGACATGTCGCCCTTCAGCACGTTGATGAGCTGGGGCAGCTCGTCGATGCTGGAGCGGCGGATAAGGCGGCCGATCGCCGTGACGCGCGGATCGTTCTTGACCGTGTGGGCGATGCCCGAACGGTCTTCCAGATCGGTGTGCATCGAGCGGAACTTGTAGAGGCGGAAGGGCACGTTGCCCTTGCCCCAGCGGCGCTGGACGAAGAACACGGGACCTTTGCTGGTGAGCTTGATCGCCGCCGCCACAGCCAGGAACACCGGCGCAAGCAGGATCAGGAGCAGGCCCGAAACCACGACGTCGAAAGCCCGCTTGACCGCAAAAGCGCCCGGCTTGCCCAGACCCGGGGTCTGGGTGCGGCGCAGCACGCGGCCCTGGGTCGCAACAGTCGCGCCCGAATTAAGCAAAGATGTAATGCCCAGGTCAGTCATCTGAAACGGTGCTTTCGCGTTGGCCTTCAACCCAAATCGTTGATCAGTCTCGATCCGTGTACGCTGAATATTCATGGCAACACGTCTTCCCGATCCACGATGTCCGCTTTTGGCACACGGACGCAGTTCAGGCTTCAAAGGCCGTGCCAGCCGTACTTTGCTAATTTCCATTAACCTCAGTCGCTTATCGGGCGGGATTAACGTTACCAGTCCGCCGGATTCGGGCTGCGTTTTGGCGGCAAATTTCGCTCCCGTAAACGTAAAGATTAACACATCGTTAACGCCGCAGTGCGAAAGATCCATCCCATGAATGCGGCCGTCCCATGACGATCCAGGGGTGCGACTTCGCTGCCCTGCAGCAAAGCGCGGACGTTGTGGTGGTCGGCGCCGGGCCAGTGGGCCTGAAATGCGCGGTGGATCTGGCGGATTCCGGGCTGGACGTGCTGCTGGTCGAGTCCGGGACAGCCGGCCGGGACGCCGGGGCGCAGGCGCTGAGCGGCGCCGAGATCACCAATATGGGATCGCATGCGCCGATGGACCTGGCGGTTCAGCGCGGATTTGGCGGAACTTCGGCGCTGTGGGGCGGACGGGCGGTGCCGTTCGACCGACAAGACTTCGAGACGCGGGCGGCGGCGCCGGGGGCGGCCTGGCCGATTTCGGCCGGGGATGTCGCGCCCTGGTACGAGAGCGCTTGCCGGTTCCTGGATTGCGGGCCTGCCGTATTTGAGGCCCCCCTGCCCGGCGTGCCGGAGATGGACGGCCTGACCGCAACCCATCTGGAGCGGTGGTGTGCGCGCAACGACATGGGCGCGGTGCATGGGGCGCGGGTGGCGGCGCATCCGAAGATCCGGTTGGCGCTCGGCGCGACAGTGACGCGGATCGCGGCGGAGGCGGCCTCGGGCGCTGTTTCAGGGCTGACGGTCGCGATGGGCGGGCAGACGACGCGCGTGACGGCCAGAGCCTATGTCATCGCGGCGGGCGGCGTGGAGACGGCTCGGCTGATGCTGGCGAGCCGGAATGAGGCGGCGCCGGAGCTGGGCGGGCCGGCGCTGGGGCGGTTCTATATGGGGCACGCCTTCGGCTCGATCGCCGATATCCAGTTCCTCAGGCCCGGTGACGACAGGGCGTTCACGTTCTTCAAGGATGGCAGCGGGCGCTATGTGCGGCGGCGGCTGACGCTGAGCGCCGAAGTGCAGCGGGAGCTGGGCCTCCCCAATGTGGCGGCCTGGCCGGATCTGCCGGAGCTGTACGACCCGGCGCATAAAAGCGCGATCCTGTCGCTGGCCTATCTGGCGCTTAAGACGCCGGTGCTGGGCCCGCACCTGATGAGCGAGGCGATCCGCTTAAGGAAGATCGGGCCCGGCGGGCGCACGGGCGCGCATATCTGGAATGTCATCAAGGGCGCGCCGGGGGCGGCGTGGTTCGCCGCCAAGTTTCTGAGCGCGCGCTATGCGAAGGTGCGGCTGCCCGGGTTTTTCGTGCTGAACGGGGCGCATCGCTATGCCCTGCACTATCACGCCGAGCATGTGCCGGATGCCGACAGCCGCGTGACGCTGGGCGGAACGCGGGATGCGCTTGGGATGCCGCGCGCGGCGATCGATCTCAAGTTCGGGCCGGCGGACGCGGCGGGCATTGTCGCGAGCCACGATGCGATGGATGCGCGGATGCAGGCGGCGGGATACGCCAAGCTGATCCACGCCCATGCGCCAGACGCGCGGGCCGCCGCCGTTCTGGCGCAGGCGTCGGATGGGTTCCATCAGATCGGGACGGCGCGGATGGGCGCGAACCCGGCGACCAGCGTGGTCGATGCCGATGCCCGGGTGCATGGGATGGCGAACCTGTTCGTCGCCGGATCGGCGGTGCTGCCGAGTTCGGGGCAGGCGAACCCGACCCTGCTGGCGGTCGCTCTGGCCGGACGGCTGGCGAAGCACCTGACGGAATTTATTCCGCAGAAGGCTTGAAGCGCGCGCCCGGATCGACTATATTCCTATTTCTGCCGGATTGGGTGAGGCGGGATGCGGTGCCTTCTGCGAGGCCCCCTTCCGCCCTTCGGGCACCTTCCCCCGTCGGGGGAAGGCCCAAAATACGAAATACCGCGACGATTGATCAGGATTGAGGCCTTCCCCCATCGGGGGAAGGTGGGCGACAGCCCGGAAGGGGGTCTGCAGGATGGGGTGCCGGTTTCGCCGCCTCAGGCATGGGTCCCCGGATTGGCCCTTTGGGCCGTCCGAGGATGACAGGGATTTTCAGAGCAGTGCTTCGAGGCGGGAGATCGCGCTTGGGTCGGGGGTGACCGAGGCGGCTTGGGCGTTCGCGGCGAGGTGGCCGGGGGCGTAGCTGGAGGCGAGGACGACGCCGCCCGGGTTGGCGGCGAAGGCATAGGTGAGGAGTGCCGACGCGGCATCGGGGAAGCCGGCGGCGGTGAGGCTGTCGGCAGGCACGCGCTTCAGTTTGTCCAAGGCGCCGGCGACGCCGAAGACGGAGTGGCTGATCGTGAAGGCGTCGGCGGGCGCTTTGCCAAGGCCCTTGTCGAAGGGCGAATGGGCGGTCTGCAGCGTGTCGGCGGGAAGGCCGGCAGCGCGGGCAGCCAGAAAGACTTCGGGTGATCCGGCGATGGCGATGCGGGCGGCGAGGCCTTCCGCACGCAGATCGCTGAGCGCACGGATCACCGCTTCGTTGCGGACATCATCGAGGGAGGGTTCATGGAGCGCGAAAACGGTGACGTCCGTTCGGACGAGGCGTTCGAGACTTTGCAGGAGAGAGATGCGGAGTGTTTCGGCGTCGAGCGGGAGGCGGCGCGC
>JAKOQZ010000117.1 GCA_029778105.1 Pseudomonadota bacterium
AGAACACTCAGTTCGTGCTGGCCGACTGCAAGGCCAAGGCGACCATCGCGCGCGTCTTCTGCAACTGGGCGGTGGATCAGCTGATGCAAGGCAAGCTCGACGCCTTCACCGCCTCGATGGCGAAGATGTGGGTTTCGGACGAACAGGTGAAGATCGTCGACGAATGCCTGCAGCTGCACGGCGGCTATGGCTACATGAATGAGTATCCCATCGCGCAGATGTACCGCGATGCCCGCGTGCAGAAGATCTATGGCGGCACCAACGAGATCATGAAGGTGCTGATCGCCCGGTCGCTCTAGAAGACCGGCGCCGTGATCGTCCGCCGCCTGCTGCCGGAGGAGGCGCGCATTGCGGTGCGCGATCTCGCCGGGGTGCTGATGGACTGCGTCGCAGGCGGCGCGTCCATCGGCTTCATGGCGAACCTGACGCCGGCCGAAGCGGAAGGCTTCTGGAAAGGCGTGGCTGCCGGTCTTCAGGCCGGCGGCCGCACGCTCTTCGTGGCGGAAGACGACGATGGCATCTGCGGCACGGTTCAGCTCGTCCCTGCCGCCATGCCCAATCAGCCTCACCGCGCCGATATCGCCAAGATGATGGTGCACCGCAGGGCGCGCCATCGGGGCGCGGGCGGCATGCTGCTGCAAGCGGCCGAAGCCCATGCCCGCATGCGCGGCTTCACGCTGCTGGTGCTCGATACCGTCACAAACAGCGACGCGGCGCGACTGTACGAACAGCACGGCTGGGTGCGCAGCGGCGACATTCCGAACTACGCGCTGTTCCCGGACGGACGGCTCTGTTCGACGACCGTCTATTACCGGCAGATCTAGCCAGCCTCGCGGCGCGCGCGCTCGAAGATGCGCGCGAACCATTCGTCCTTCTGGCCCAGCGCAAAGGTCAGCGGCTTGCCCGAGGCGCGGCGCACCTCGACCCCGTCGTCATAGACGGAATAGTCGACGATCGTGTTGAGGCGGATCGCGAAATTCTTGTCGCCGCCATTGAAGATCAGCCGCTTTGTCGACAGCACGATATCGCCCGAACCGTAGGAGTGCGTGAAGCTCTGGCGGCCCCTTGTGCGCGGCTCCAGCGCCTGCCCGTAACCGGCATAGAGGCAGCGCTCGGTGCTGGGCAGCGCGATGGGCGATGGCGCTTCGGGCAGTTCGCCCTGCTCGACCTGCCACAGCTTCTTGGCCCGCGCGAGGCGATCGCGCGTCGCGTCGTCGATCTCAAGCCGGGCATGCAGCGCATGTCCGATCGAATCGATCCGCGCTTCCTCGTCGGCGGTCAGGCGGTCGTCGGCCACCGCCGCGGCGATCTCCCGGCTCATCCGCCACTCGACCGCCGCCGACAGGATGGCCGCCGCCTCGTCCGCGCCGATGCCGACCGCCTCGGCGGCTGACGCATAGGCGGCGCGCTCGTCATCGGTCAGCTCGTCGTTGGCGATCAGCAATTGCGCCGCCTCGGCCAGCGCCGAGCGCCCCTTGGCCAGAACGACGGTTTCGGCGTCGCCGGAAAGATCGAGCGCGGCCGCCAGCTTGCGCAGCCGCGCCGCGCCGCCCTCGACCGTCTGCTGCGCCGTCATGTCGGTTGCGGCGCGCGAGATCAGCATCATCGCGTCGCTCTTCACGGCGTCCTTGAAGCGGGCGCCGTATCGGGTCTCGATCTCCGCGATCTGGTCGCGCGTCACGTCGGCCCAGTCGGCGGCGTCGGCCAGCAGGGTCTCGGCTTCGGCGAGCATCGCATCGCGATGGATGCGGCCGAACAGACGGCCGAACATGCCCTGCTCGGGCAGCGGCCTGGACTGGAAGGGTGCGGACATGACGAATGGGTTAGCCGCGAATGCGGCGCGCCTCAAGGGAGGCGGACGACGAAGGTCTTGCGGGTGGCGGCGATCACCCGCCAGACGCCTTCAAATCCGGGTTCGATCACAAGATGGTCACCGGGCCTGAGGCGGCGGGGCGGATATCCGTCGCGCGTCAGTTCGCTTTCGCCCGACACGATCGCGCAATATTCCCACTCGTCGTAGCTGACGCGCCAGGCGCCGGGCGTCGCCTCCCACACGCCGGCGAAGGTCTTGCCGTCGGCGGATTCGTTCAACGTCCAGCTCAGCGTCGTGGGGGTGCCGTCGATCACCCTGTCCGGCGGCGGCGCACCGGCCTCGGCGTCGCGCGGATCGAGCGCCGCCGGATCGAAGACCACGAGGCCGGGCGCTTGGGTCACGGCGTCACTCCGGCGCGGGCTTGGCGGGGGCCGCGCCGGCATTGGCGATGCGGCAGGAATAGGCCTTCGCCTCGCGACCGGGCGGGGCATAGAGGATGTCGATCCAGTTGAGCGCCACCACGGTGTAGCCGCCGCCGCTAAGGACCGACTTGCCGCTCCCCTCGCGGTGAGCCAGCGCGACGACGCCCTCTTTGGTTTCCAGCCACCCCTGCTCGGCCGGGCGGGCATCGTTCAGCGCGAGCCGCACCGTCGGCCCGGACTCGCAGGCATAGGATTCCCACGCCGCATTGGCGGGCGCTGCGACGGCGGCCGCCGCAACCACAAGAAACAACATGAAGGTCCTTACTGCATGATCGCGGTGCAGTCGTACATCACCGGCTGGTCGTCGTAATAGACCGTCGCCCGATTGGCCATGGTCACCACGGTGAAGTTACCGCCGACATAGCGCACGCCGGCGGTCGAGCCGGTGATCTTGAGGTTCAGAACGCCGCCGACGCCGGTGGAGAAGACGATGCCGGTGGGCAGATAGGCGATCGAGAAGTGCTTCTCGTTGGCGCAGACGAAGGAATTGATCTGGTCGGCGTCGACGTCGAACGGCACGCCGAGCGGGCCGACCGGAATATCCGGCGGCGGCTTGGCGCAGGACGCCAATCCCGCAGCCAGCAGCGCCAGCATCGCCCCCCTGACAATCAAGCCCGCCCCCGCGCCGCGTCTCAGGCCGCCTGGGAGGCAGCCGGCGACGCGGCGTCGGCCTTGGGCGGCACGGGCAGTTTCGCGCCGCCCCATCCTTCGGCCTTCGCCCGGGCCGCGCCCCGCGTCTGCTCCATCTCGATGTCGACGCAGTATTTGTCGAAGTTCACCTGCATCGTGTGCCGCCGCGACTTGTAGTAGCGGCCCATCGCCGCCTCCTCGTCATCGACGACGGCTTTCTCCATCTCGGCCACCGGGGGCAGGACGTATTCGCCCATCAGGAAGGCGGCGATCCACTTGGCCTGCCGCTCGGCGAAATTCACCAGCGTGGGCAGAGGCTGCGCCAGCCCCATGAAGAACAGGTTCGGCACGCCCGAGCGCCAGATGCGCTTGAAGAGGCCGATATGGTTGTCGACCACCGGCGCCGTTTCCTGGTCGAGGAAGGGGAAGGTGATGTTGTAGCCGGTGGCGTAGATGATGGCGTCGACATCCTCGACGCTGCCGTCGGTGAACTTGACCTGCTTGCCCATCTTTTCGGCGATGTTGGGCTTCATGTGCACGTCGCCGCAGCCCGCGCGGGTCAGGAACTCGCCGGAGACCGAGGGGTGCGCATCGGCCGGGTGATGTTCGGGCTCCGGCAGGCCGTAATTCTTCATATGGCCGACCGTCTTCACGATCATCCGCTTCATCATGAAGCGGTAGAGCCAGTTCGGAATCCAGGCCGGCGCGACGCCCTTATCGGGCGGATGGCCGTTGATGTATTTGGGGAAAATCCAGACGCCCCGGCGCGCCGCGACCATCAGCTTCTTCGCGATGGGTTTCTGCGCCAGCTCGCTGGCGATATCCATCGCGCTGTTGCCCATGCCGACGACCAGCACGTTCTTGCCGACAAGATCGTAGGGCTCGAACGGCGTGCGATAGGCGTGGGAGTGCATCTCCACGCCGTCGAACGTGCCGGGGAAAGTCGGGGTGTTCGGGTCCCAGTGGTGGCCGTTGCACACGAACAGCGCGTCATAGCGGCGCGTCTCGCCGGTCGAGAGCGTCACGCTCCACACGCCGTCGGCGCCGCGCACGGCTTTCTCGACCCGCGTGTTGAACGTGATTTTCCGCCTGAGATCGAACGTGTCGACATAGGCGTTGAAGTAGCTCAGCACCTGCGCGTGATGGGGGTAGTCGGGAAAGTTCGCCGGAATCGGGAAGTCCTTGAACTGCATCCGCGTCTTCGACGTGTCGATATGCAGCGACTGATAGCAGGCCGAGGTGCCGCCCGGATTATTGTAGTTCCAGGTGCCGCCGATATCGCCCGTCATCTCGAAGATGTCGAACGGCAGGCCGCGATCCTGCAGCACCTTGGCGGTTGTGAAGCCGGAGCATCCAGCGCCGACGATGCAGGACTTGGGAAGAGCGCTCATCGTATCGTCCGTCTATGCCTTGACCGGCCGACCATGCCCGGCAGGCCGCGCCCCGGCAAGCGGCGCTCAGTGGGCCGGCGGCACGTTCATGCCCCGCTGGACGGCCGGACGCTCGCCGATATGCTTCAGCCAGGTGTCGATATGGGCGTGGCTCTTGATCAGGCCCGTGAATTTCTTGGTGACGGTCGGCAGCGTCGCCGCGACCCAGGGATAGGCCGCCATGTCGGCGATCGAATAGTCCTCGCCCGCCAGAAATTCGGCCTCGACCAGACGCTTCTCGAGCACGGCGATCAGCCGCGCATATTCGTTCGCATAGCGCTCGATCGCGTAGGGGATCTTCTCCTTGGCGAAGACGGCGAAGTGATTGAGCTGGCCGGCCATCGGCCCGAGGCCCGCCATCTGCCACATCAGCCATTCGATCGCCTTCCAGCGGGCGTCGCCCGACTTGGCGAGGAAGCGGCCGGTCTTTTCGGCCAGATAGAGAAGGATCGCGCCGCTCTCGAACACGGTCGTTCCGCTTTCGCGGTCGACGATGGCGGGAATTTTGTTGTTCGGGCTGATCTTGAGGAACGAGGGCTCGAACTGCTGGTTCATGGTGATGTTCACCGGATGAACCGTATAGGCCAGTCCGCACTCCTCCAGCATGATCGAGACCTTGCGGCCGTTGGGCGTGGTCCACGAATAGAAGTCGATCATGCGGCAAGCTCCCCGAATATCTTATCTGCCGATTTAAGCGGAGCGCGACGCCCGTGTCACCCGCTCTCGGCGCTGGCGAGGCGGCCTTGCGTCGGTTAAGCGTGACATATGGATAACGAGACCCACACGCTGCTCCACAAGCCCGGCTTCGTCCTCAAGGGCGTGCCGCATGCCGAAGGCATCGGCCTGACTCTGGTGGAGATCGGCGAAGGGACGGCGCTTTTGAAAGTGCCTTACGCCGCCCATCTGGTCGGCGACCCGGAAACGCGCGTCGTCCACGGCGGCGTGGTGACGTCGCTTCTCGACAACGCCTGCGGCGTCGCGGTCTCCAGCCGCACCCGGCAGTTCGGCAATATCGCGACGCTCGATCTTCGGATCGACTATATGCGCCCCGCGACGCCCGATCTCGACATCTTCGCCTGGACCGAATGCTATCGCGCGACCAAGTCCATCGCTTTCGTGCGCGGCGTCGCCTTCCACACCGACAAGGCCGACCCCATCGCCTCGTGCACCGCCGCCTTCATGCTGGGCACGACCGAAGCGCGCAAGGGGAAGACGCCGTGAGCCCGCGCGAAATCCTGAAAGCGGCCGCCGAGGCCGGCCTCAAGCCCGACCTGACGGCGCTTCTGGACGCGATCCCTTACGCGAAATATCTCGGCATCAGGGTCGACAGGAAAGGCACGGAAATCACCACCATCCTGCCCTTCGCCCGGCACCTGATCGGCAATCCCGTCCTGCCGGCGCTGCACGGCGGCGTGGTCGGCGGGTTTCTCGAAACGACCGCGATCATGCAGGTGATCTTCGAGGCCGGCGGCAGCGAGATGCCCCGCCCGGTCGACATCAATATCGACTATCTGCGCTCGGGCCGCCCGGTCGACACCTTCGCCCGCGCCGTCATCACCAAGCAGGGCCGCCGCGTCGTCAACATCCACGCCCAGGCCTGGCAGGAAGAGCACGACCGCCCTATCGCCACGCTGCGCGGCCACATGCTGATGCCGGAAAGCTAAGCGGCCCAGTCCGCTGCATCGCGTCCGGCCAGTCCCGCCACCGTCAGCCCCTCGCGCTCCAGCCGCGCATCCAGCCCGCGCACGATCCGCGCCGGCAATCCCGGACCGCCATAGATCATCGCGGTGTAGATCTGCACCAGGCTCGCCCCCGCCGCGATCTTGGCATAGGCGTCGTCGGCGCTCGCAACGCCGCCGATTCCGATCAAAGGCAGCCGCCCCTTCGCCGCCAGAAACGCCTGCGCCAGCGCCCGGGTCGACGGCACGAACAGCGGCGCCCCGGACAGCCCTCCGGTCTCGCCCTTCGCTGCGCTCCTCAAGCTCGCCGGACGCGCCAGCGTGGTGTTCGACACCGCCAGCGCGTCGATGCCGTGCGCCACGCAGGCCTCCACGATCGCGCCGATCGCCTCGGCATCGAGGTCCGGCGCGATCTTCAGCCAGACGGGCCGCTGCACGCCGCTCTCGCGCCGCACGGCCGCAACCCGCCCCAGCAGATCGTTCAGCTCCTCCGGATTCTGCAGCCCGCGCAGTCCCGGCGTATTGGGCGAGGAGATGTTGACGGTCACATAGGCGGCATGGGCGGCCAGCGCGCGATAGCCCGCCACGTAATCGGCCGCCCGGTCGGCGGCGTCCTTGTTCGCGCCGAGATTGATCCCGACGATCCCGCCGCGCCCGGCCCGCGCCGTCAGCCGCGCCAGCGCGGCCGCGTGGCCTTCATTGTTGAAGCCCAGGCGGTTGATGACGGCGCGATCCTCGGTCAGGCGGAAGATGCGCGGGCGCGGGTTGCCGGCCTGCGGCTTCGGCGTCACCGTTCCGCATTCGACAAAACCGAAGCCGAGCTTCAACGCCCCGTCGGGCGCATCCGCATTCTTGTCGAACCCGGCGGCGAGGCCCAGCGGATTGGGAACGTCGATGCCGAACAGGCGCTGGCGCAGACGCGGCGAGGCGATCTCGCCCGGCCCGCCCGCAAGACCCAGACGCAGCGCCTTCAATGTCAGGCCATGGACGCGCTCGGGCTCGAGCGCGAAGAGAGCCGGGCGGATCAGCGGATAGGGAACGATCACGTCATGTCGCCCGGAAACACATGTGCGCCATCTGCGCCGAGCGGCAGCGGCTTCACCCACAGCGCGCGCTTCGGGTCGAGCGCCTCGTAGAGATGCGGGAACAACGCCCCGCCGCGCGACGGCTCCCAGATCAGCTTCGCGCCCAGGGCGGCCGGGTCGAACGCGGCCAGCACAAGCCCCTCGACGCCGCCAAAGTGCTTCGCCGCCGTCTCGCGCACCTGCGCGGCCGTCGAGAAATGGATATAGCCGTCCTTCAGATCGACCGGGGCGCCTTCAAAGCGCCCGGCGGCGCTTGCGGCGCTCCAGGCGTCGGCGCCGACGATCTTGTAGATCAGAGAAACCGTCACGCTCGCTCATGGCCCATTTTAGGGGTTGATCGGAAACCAATGTAGGCCTATTTTCCCACAAATTACCTCTAACAGACAAGCATCCCATGCTGACGCACAAGCAAATCTGGGCCGCCATCGACGCGCTCGCCGCACGCTATGGCATGTCGCCTTCCGGCCTCGCCCGCAAGAGCGGTCTCGACGCCACCACCTTCAATCCGTCCAAGCGCACCGCCGAAGACGGCAAGAAGCGCTGGCCCTCGACGGAAAGCGTCTCCAAGGTCCTGGCCGCCACCGGCGCCAGCCTCGACGAATTCGTCTCGCTCATCATCCCCAAGGGCAAGCAGAACGGTCCGCGCACCGTGCCGGTCATCGGTCTCGCCCAGGCGGGCGGGCGCGGCTTCTTCGACGATGCCGGCTTTCCCGCCGGATCGGGCTGGAGCCATGTGAAACTGCCGCTCGCCGACGATGAGGGCGATTTCGCGCTCGAGGTCTCGGGCGATTCGATGCTGCCGCTCTATCGCGCGGGCGACATCCTGGTGCTTTCGCCCTCCTCGCAGGTCCGCAAGGGCGACCGCGTGGTGGTGAAGACCAAGGGCGGCGAGGTGATGGCCAAGGTGCTGGCGAAAAAGACCGGCAAGAAAATCGAGCTTGCCTCGCTCAACCCCGCCTATCCGCCGCGCAGCTTCGATGCGAGCGAGATCGACTGGATGGCCCGCATCGTGTGGGTGAAGCAGTAAGCTTCACCCCTTCAGAAACGCGCCGGTCAGCGCCTCGCGGATCAGCGCCGCGGTGCGCGAAGGCCCGAACAGCGCCGCGAACGAGCCGAAGCGCGGGCCCTGCGTCTGGCCCAGCACCACTTCGTAGAACGCCTTGAACCAGTCGCGCAGCTTGTCGGCGAAGCCATTGGCCTTGCCGATCTCGAAGCTGAGATTCTGCAGCGTATCGGCATCGGCGACGCCCGCCTCGTCCAGCGCGGCGGCCAGCAGCTCCAGCCCCTTGCGCTCCTCGTCGCTCGGCGCGCGGAAGGTCTTCGCCGGGCGCACGAAATCCGCGTAATAGCGGATGGCATAGCCGACAAGGCGGTCGAGCGAGGGATAGTCCTCCGGCGTCAGGCCCGGGCGATAGGCCTTGATGAAGCCCCACAGCGTTTCGGGATCTTCCGCGTTCGATGCGGCGGAGAGATTCAGCAGCAGCGCGAAGGACAGCGGCCAGGCTTCCTGCGGCGGCAGGCCGGCATGGATGTGCCAGGCCGGGTTCTCCAGCTTCTCTTCCGCGCTCTGCGTCTGATAGGCGGTCAGGAAGGCGGCGTATTCGTCGACCGCCTTGGGGATCGTGTCGAAATAGAGCCGCTTCGCCGTGCGCGGCTTCTGGAACATGTAGAGCGCCAGGCTCTCCGGCGCGGCATAGGCCAGCCACTCGTCGATGGTGATGCCGTTGCCCTTCGACTTGGAGATTTTCTGCCCCACCTCGTCGAGGAACAGCTCATAGACGTAGTGCTGCGGCGCCGTGCCGCCCAGGATCTCGCAGATCCGGTCATAGATGACCGCGTTGGTCTGGTGGTCCTTGCCGAACATCTCGAAATCGACGTCCAGCGCCGCCCAGCGCATGCCGAAATCGGGCTTCCACTGCAGCTTCACGGCCCCGCCGGTCACGGGCAGCGTCGTCTCGGCGCCGTCCTCGTCGTCGAAGGTGACGGTGCCGGCCTTGGCATCGACATGCTTCATCGGCACGTAGAGCACGCGCCCCGATTTGGGCGAGATCGGCAGGAAGGGGCTGTAGGTCGCCTGACGCTCGGCGCCCAGCGTCGGCAGCATCACCTTCATGATGTCGTCATAGCGCTCGGCGGCGCGCAGCAGCACGGCGTCGAACCTGCCCGACTTGTAATAGTCGGTGGCGCTGGCGAACTCGTAGTCGAAGCCGAAAACGTCGAGGAACCGCCGCAGCATGGCGTTGTTGTGGTGGCCGAAGCTCTCGAAGTTCCCGCCAAAAGGGTTGGGCACCGAGGTCAGCGGGAGGTGCAGATAGGGCTCCAGCGCCGCCTTGTCGGGCACGTTGTCGGGGATCTTTCGCATCCCGTCCATGTCGTCGGAAAAGACGAGCATTCTGGTCGGAAAATCGGACAATTCCTGAAAGGCCCGGCGGACCATCGAGGTGCGCGCGACCTCGCCGAACGTGCCGATATGCGGCAGGCCCGAGGGGCCGTAGCCGGTCTCGAACAGCACATACCCCTTGCGGTCCCCGCCCGGGCGTTTCAGGCGTTCGACAAGCTTGCGGGCTTCTTCGAACGGCCAGGCCTTGGCGCGCGCGGCGATCTCGCGGGCGGAGGACATGAGGGATAACGCCTTTAAGAGGATCGAAAGGGCGCGGAAACTAGGCTTTGGCCCCATGGTCCGTCAACGCGATCCGCGCCTTATGCGTCGCGCCCCGGCGCGCGTGCGCAGCGGGGGGCAAAATGCCGCCGGCCGTGCGGACGAACCCTCAAAAACCGCCTTTCTTTCGCTGATCAGCCACGAGCTGAAAACGCCGCTGAACACGATTCTGGGGCAGGCCGAGCTGCTGCTGATGGACGCTCTGCCCGACCATGCCAGACAGGCCGTCGCGGCGATCCGCGATGCCGGCCAGGGGCTTAACGCGCTTATCGCCGATCTTCTGGACATTTCGCGCCAGGAACACGCGCCCTCCGGCCTGGAAGCGGCGGATCTGGATGTCCGCGCCCTGGTCGATGGCGTGAAGCGCATTCTGGCGCTCGAGGCGCGGGCCCGCGGGCTCGATTTCGAGGTCGCCGTCGATCCGGCCATTCCGTCGCGGCTGGCGGGCGACACGGCACGGATGCGTCAGGTTCTGCTGCGGCTCGCCGACAACGCGCTGAAGTTCACCGAACGCGGCGGCGTCTCGGTCTCCGCCAGTTTCGTGGAAAGCACCGGCGAACTTCGCTTCGCGGTGTCCGATACCGGCATCGGCGTCGATCCGGCCGATCAGGCTCGGATTTTCGATCTGTTCGAGCAGAGCGAAAGCCTGCTGACCCGCAGCCATAGCGGCCTTGGCCTCGGACTGGCGCTGGCGGCCCGGCTGGTGCGCGCCATGGGCGGCCGGATCGGTCTGGAAAGCCGCCCGGCCGTCGGGGCGACCTTCTGGTTCACCGCCCCCGTCTCGATGCCGGCAGACGGAACGATCCCGGACCCGGGCCCGCTGGAAGACGGGCGCATCGACCCCGGCCTCATCGCCAGGCTGCGCGGTCTCTCGGTTCTGGCGGCCGACGACAATCCGCTTCACCGGGCCGCGCTCGCGCGCATTTTCGACGCCTGCGGCATCGATGCCGACATCGTCGCCGACGGGCTGGAGGCCGCCGAAGCGGCCGGCCGGCGCGCCTATGCCATCGTGCTTCTCGACGCGCATATGCCCGTCGCCGGCGGCATCCAGGCGGCGCGAATGATCCGCACGCTGGGCCAGAGGCAGATTGCGCCCTATCTGATGATCGCCTGCACCGAAGGCGACCCGGCGGAACCCGATGCGGCGGACGTCGCCGACGCCATCCTGCGCAAGCCGTATGGAGGGCGCGCTCTCGCCGCTGCGCTGGCCGCGGCGCTCGACGGCGCGCGGCCGGTGTCGGGCGAACTCGACACGGTCGGGCTGGCCGATCTTGAACTGTCTGTCGGGCGCGGCGTGCTGGTCGATATCCTGCGCAGCTATATGAGCGCCGCCGAGGCGATGACGGCGCGCATCGAGGCGGCCCTGCCCGGCGACGACGCGCCGGCCCTGGAACAGGCCGCGCGCGATCTGGCGAGCGCAGCCGGCGGGCTGGGCCTCGCCGCGCTCACCGCCGCCGCGCAGGAGCTCTCGCAAGCCGCCCGCAGCGGCGGCGTCACCCAGGCGGTCTCGGCGCAGGCCGAGCGCCTGATTGCGCTCAGTTCCGCGACCCGCGATCAGCTGACGGCGCTCTATCCCGATCTCACCAGCGCCGCGTGAAAACCCGCGACAGACGCGGATTCGATTTCCTAAACTGCCGCGATGTCCGAACCGATCGCCGCCGGCCGCGCAACAGGCGCGCCTCTGGCGCTGGCAGCGCTCGTCGCAGCGCCCGGCGGCGCGGCGCGTCTTGAACCGGGCGGCGGCGCGACACGCCTGCCCCGCGCCGAAGCGGCCGCCTATTTCCGCGCCACGCCGCATCTGGTCTGCCATGCCGGCTTCACGGCGCGGCGGCTGGGGCTTTCCGAACCCGGACGGCGCGCCACCGGAATGCCGCCGCATCTCGACGTTGCCGAATTCTTCGCCTTCGTCCACCCGGCGCGGCCGATCATCCCCAGTCCCGCAGGCCTGGCGCGGGCGCTCGCTCTGCCGCTGCCCGAAACGCCCGAAGAGGCCGCCGCCACCCTCGCGGCGGCAGCCGATCGCCTGATCGCCGACCTCGGAGCGCTGACCAGCCGCAACGCCGACGAGGCGCGAGGCCTCGCCGCCGCCGCCGGGCGGGGCGGCTGGCCCTGGGGGGCGGTCATCGAGGCGGCGCTCGGCCCGGCGGCGCAGCGCGCCGGCAGCTTCGACACCTGGAAGCGCCTGCCCGAATGGGAAGACCGCCCGCCGCGCGGCGAACCGGGCTCCGCCCCGGTCGGCGAAAGCGAGGCGCGGCTCTGGCTCGCCGAAATCCTGGGGCCGGAGCGCGAGCGCCGTGCCGCGCAGTTCGATTTCACGGCCGCCGCCGCCGAGGCCTTCGCGCCGCGCGACCGCAAGAGCGGCGGCCACACGGTGCTCGCCGAAGCCGGAACCGGGGTCGGCAAGACGCTCGGCTATCTCAGCCCCGCCACCTTGTGGGCGCGCCGGAACGATGGCGCGGTATGGGTTTCGACCTACACCAAGAATCTTCAGCGCCAGCTCGACCAGGAACTGACACGCGTTTTCCCCGACCCTTCGGAAAAGCGCGAGAAAGTGGCGATCCTCAAGGGCCGCGAGAATTATCTCTGCCTGCTCAATTTCGAGGAGGCGGCGTCCGGCTATGCGCTCGCACCGGCCCGCGATATCGCCATGCTGGCGCTCGTCGCGCGCTGGATTCCCGCCGCCCGCGACGGCGACATCACGGGCGGCGATTTCCCCTCATGGCTCGCGGCGGAGTATGGCGGCACCGGGGCGCTGACCGACCGGCGCGGCGAGTGCATCTACGGCGCCTGCCGCCATTACCGCACCTGCTTCATCGAGCGCACCAACCGTTCGGCGGGCTCGGCCGAGATCGTGGTCGCCAATCATGCGCTCGTCATGTCGCGGGCGGCGATGAACCCGCGCGCGATCGATGAAAGCGGCTCGCCCGATTCGGCGCCCGAGCGCGCGACGCCGCTGCGTTATGTCTTCGACGAAGGCCATCATCTCTTCGATGCGGCCGACGGGGTGTTCGCGGCCCACCTCACGGTCGGCGAAGGCGCGGAGCTGCGCCGCTGGCTGCGCGGACGCGACGGCGGGCGCGGACGGGCGGGCCGCGTGCGAGGCCTGCGCGAGCGGATCGGCGAGGCTGTGTCGGGCCATGACAATCTGGAATCGCTGCTCGACGCCGTCGAACGCGCCGCCGCCGCCCTGCCCGGCGAAGGCTGGCTGCAGCGCCTCCGCGACGGCGTGCCCTTCGGCGCGCTCGAACGCTTCGTGGCGGCGCTGCGCGCCCAGGTGATCGCGCGCACCCGCGACGGCGTCTCGGACTACGATCTGGAATGCGAGGTCGATCCGGCGCTGGACGAGGTGGCCGAGACGGCCGCCGCGCTGGCCGCCGCGCTGCACGCTCTGGCCAGGCCGATGCGCGAGCTGGCCGACGGGCTGACCGACCTTCTGGACGACGACGAGACCGATCTCGATGTCCAGACGGCCTCGCGCCTGCGCGCCGCGCTGCGCGGCCTCAAGCGGCGCGCCGCCTTCAGGGTGGAGAGCTGGGTGACGATGCTGCAGCGCGTCGGCACGGGCGAGACCCCGGCCGGGTCGATCGACTGGTTCGGCATTTCGCGCGAGGCCGGACGCGAGGCCGATGCCGGCTTCTACCGGCACCATGTCGATCCCTCCCTGCCTTTCGCCAACGAGGTGCTGTCGGGCGCGCACGGCGCGCTCATCACCTCCGCCACGCTGCGCGACCGGGGCGCGGAAGGCGACGGCGGCGAGGCCGACTGGCGCAACGCCGAGTTGCGCACCGGGGCGCAGCATCTCCCCGAACCGGCACGCCGCGTCGCCTTCGGGTCGCCCTTCGACTATGCGGCCCAGTCGAAGGTTATCGTCGTCACCGACATCCAGCTTGAGGACGCTGCGGCCGTGGCGGGCGCCTACCGGCACCTGTTCGAGGCCGCCGGCGGGGGGGCGCTCGGGCTCTTCACCTCCATCCGGCGGCTGCGCGAGGTCCACCGCCGGATCGCGCCGGCACTGGAGGCCGGGGGCCTGCCGCTCTACGCCCAGCACGTCGATGCGCTCGATCCCGGCACGCTGGTCGACCTCTTCCGGGAAGAGGAGCACGCGTCGCTGCTTGGCACCGACGCGATGCGCGACGGGGTCGATGTGCCGGGCCGGTCGCTGCGCCTCGTGGTGTTCGACCGCGTGCCCTGGCCGCGCCCGGATATCCTTCACAAGGCCCGGTCGAAACAGCTCGGAATTCCCAAATATAACGACATGATCGTGCGTCTGAGGCTCGCGCAGGCCTTCGGCCGGCTGATCCGGCGGGCCGACGACAAGGGCTGTTTCGTCATTCTGGGGGCCGCCACGCCCACCCGCTCCCTCTCCGGCCTCCCCGCCGGCACCGCCATCGAACGCCTGACCCTCAGCGACGCCTGCGATGCGGTCGCCGCATTTGTCGGCTAGAGAAGGGCACATGAAGCGCCTCTACCTCCTCCGGCACGCCAAGACCGAGTCCCACTCGCCCGACGGCGACCATGAGCGCCAGCTCACCGAGCGCGGGCGGGCGGATGCGGCACTCATGGGCCGGGAGGTGGCGGCACGCGGATATCTGCCCGAACTGGTGCTGTCTTCGACCGCGCGGCGGACCCTCCAGACGCTGGAAATCCTCCTGCCTTTCCTCGCGCCGCAGCCCGAATCCCGCCTGGAACCCGGCCTCTACCTGGCGCCGGCACGCACCCTGCTGCAACGCGCCGGCACCATAGGCGGCAGCACCGATTCCGCGCTTTTCATAGGCCACAACCCGGGAATGGAGGATCTGGCGATCCAGCTGGCGGGCGATAGCGACCTAGGCGTCCGGGCTGCCGAGAAATTCCCGACTGCCTGCTTCGCCGCGTTCGAGAGCGATGCGGCCACATGGACGGCCGCAGCGCGGGGGGCGTGGCGCCCCCTCGTGATTCTGCGGCCCTCAGAACTGAGACCCTAACCCGCCAGGCGCTCCTCGACACGCGGGACGGCACTCTCCATCGCCTCGCGCATGGCGTCGATGCGCAACGGTTTGGAGACATAACCCGTCATACCTGCGGACAAGTATGTCTCCATGTCGCCGCGCAGCGCATTGGCGGTGATCGCCACGATGGGGATTGCGGCGACGGGGCCGGTGAGAGCACGGATTGCGCGCGTTGCGCCGATCCCATCCAGAACGGGCATCTGGATATCCATCAGGACCAGATCGAAATTGTGGTCCTGGACCGCCTGAACCGCTCGTTCGCCGTTCGGCACAACCGTGACGCGATGGCCTTCGCGCTTGAGAAGCGCGGCGATCAACTGCTGATTTACGGGGTGATCTTCGGCGACGAGGATGTCGAAGCGCCGGCGCTCGCGCGGCGCCGACGCCTGAGCTGCAGCCGGCACAGCAACATCCGGCGCCGCCTCAAGCGGTAGTTCGAACCAGAAACTGGACCCCTTGCCGTCGGAACTGGTGAAGCCGATTTCGCCGCCCATCGCCTCAACGAGAGAGCGCGAAATCGCGAGACCCAAACCGGTGCCCCCGACCTTGCGGCTGGACGTGCCGTCTCCCTGGACGAACGGGCGGAAAAGCCGCGGCTGAACCTCCGCCGGAATGCCGGCTCCCGAGTCTGTGACGTCGAAGCGAATCCTGTCCGGGGCTGCCTGACTGACGGTCACGCCGACGAGGCCCTCCGAGGTGAACTTCACCGCGTTGCCGACGAGGTTGAACAGCACCTGCCTCAGCCGTGCCGGATCGCCCCATATCCGCTTGGGCAAGTGCTCGGCGACGATGGATTGCAGCGTGTCGCCTTTTGCGCCTGCAAGAGGCATCAGGAGCGAGGTCACTTTTCCGACCTCTTCAGCCAGATCAAACGCCTCGCGTTCGATTTTCATCTGGCCGGCCTCGATTTTCGAGAAATCGAGAATGTCGTTCAGGATCACCAGCAAGCTCTCCGCCGACTCGTAGGCCAGAGCCGCCTGCCGCGACTGCTCGGGCGAGAGCTCGCTCCCCTTCATCAGATCGAGCATGCCCATGATGCCTGTCATCGGCGTGCGCAGTTCATGGCTCATGGTCGCCAGGAACTGCGACTTGGCGATGCTGGCCGATTCAGCCGCGATCTTGGCGGCCTCCAGCGCACGGTTCGCCGTTTCAATTTCCTGCTCGTGCCGGACCTGATCCGAGATGTCGCGCGTAACGGTCACGACATGCCGCAGATATCCGTTCGCGTCGTAGACTTTCCGGCCGCGGCGCTCGAGCCAGATGATGCGGCCATCCTTGCGAACGCCGCGATAGCGGAACGTCTCGCCCTCGCCCCCTTCGCTTTCGCGAGCCACCGACTGGCGCACGAGCTCTTCGTCTTCGGGATGGGCAAGATTGATGCGACCTGAGCGGAAATCTTCCACGGGATAGCCGCTCTGCTGTTCGCACGACGCCGAGAGATACTCGAGGCTTCGATCAGGCCCGAACACCGCGATCACATCGATCGAGTTATCCATGATCGTCTGCAGCTGGGCACGGCTTTCCTCAAGCGCTGCGTTTGCGGCGGCGAGATCACGCTCGTGCTCGACCTGCTCCGTCACGTCGCCGATGATCGACACGACCGCGACACCTTTGCCGAAATCGTGCTCAGCGACGGCGCGCGCGCGGCGCTCGAGCCAGATCCAGCGCCCGTCCTTGTGCCGCGCGCGGTAACGCAAGATCGGAGCGACCCTGCCGTCCCGGTTCGCGGCGACTTCCGCTTCGACATAATCCCGGTCATCAGGATGCAGCAGCGAGCCCTGGGCCACGCCCGCCAGCTCCTGCGGCGTGTACCCGATCACGTTCACGGCGGAGGGCGACATATACGCCACCGAGCCATCGGGGCGAAAAAGCGTGACGACGTCTTCAATGTTGTCGGTGACGAGCTGCAGATTGGCCCGGCTTTCCTTCAGGGCGTGCAGTGCGGTCTCCAGCTCTTTCTCACGCCGGATCTGATCGCCAACGTCGCGTGCGACCGCAACGAACTCCACGACCCTCCCGTCACGGCCGACGACCGGATTCAATGTCACTTCAAGGGAAACCCACGAACCGTTCTCGTGCTGATAGCGATGGCGATAAGTTTGGGGCTCCCGCGTCTCATAGACCTGACGAACGACATCTTCGGCCGCCTCGCGATCGTCCGGATGAACCAGGTTGGCGATGCGCCCGTTCCTGGTCAGCGTGCCCTTGCCCAATACGCGCTCGTGATTGGGCGAGACATGCAGAACTTCACCGCTGGGAAGATAGCGCAGGAAAATGTATGCGCCGCGATTGGCCAGAAGGTCGTAGATGTCGCTCTGCTCGGCAATACGGCTCTGCGCCTCCGCCAGCGCGCGACCGGCCGCGATCTCTGCCGTGACATCGCGCACCATCGCCAGAACATCGGTGACCTGGCCCGCGCCCGCGTCACGAACGGGCGTGAGGCGGCATTCGATCCAAATCCAGTGACCAAGCGTGTGACGCACGCGCGCCCGGAAGCTCGAAGGCTGACCGCTTTGGATCGTTTGCGCCCAAACAAGGCGAGTGGCTTCAAAGTCGTCGGGATGAACGGCTTCGGAAAGCCGCCCCTCGCGCACAAGAGACCGTCGCCCGAGAATGCGTTCGTGGCTTGGCGCAATGTGCGTGACCGTGCCATCGGACGCCAGGCGCAGGAAGAAGTCGGAACCGTGCCGGGCGAACAGATCGTAGATCTCAGCCTGTTCCCGGATTTGGGCCTGCGCCTCGGCCAGTCTCTTTTCTGCTTCCGCGCGTTCGGTGATATCCCTGGAGACGATCACGAATTCCTTGACCTGGCGCGTCGTCGGATCGACGACCGGGTTCATGATGGCTTCCAGCGTGACCCAATGACCCTCCGCATGAAAAGCGCGGTAGCGGAATAGTTCGGGCGCCCTTGACTTCAGACATGCCGCCCACGCCGCGCTGATGGCGTCATGGTCATCGACATGAATCTGACCCAACGCGCTTTCGCCCAGACGGGCATCGCCTTCAAATCCCATGACACGCCTGGCCGACGGCGACTGATAGGCGAATTTGCCGTCGATGGTGACGCGTGAAATGAGATCCAAAGAATGGTCGGCCAGCACCCGGTACTCTTCGGTGCGTGCTTCGAGCGCACGAAGAACGGCTTTCTCTTCGGTCACATCGACGATCGTACCGATGCCGTATCGCGCCACACCATCCGGGCCGCGCTCGATGCGGAACGTATCGCGATACCAGCGATAATCGCCCGTAGCGACACGGATACGACGATCCCGGATCGCAACGCCGTATTCCATGGCGATCCGAAAACTCTCGGAGAGAACGTCAGCGTCGTCCGGGTGGATCAAGGATGTGAGGAATCCCGGTTGCGTGACGAACTGCCCGGCGCTGTAGCCAAGCACGTGCTTCACAGACTCCGAGACAAACATGAGCCGTGGCTGCGGCGTCAGCTCCGTCACATAGGTGACGGCGGGAGACATGTTCAGCACGGTCTGGGGATCTAGGCCCAGCTCCTGAAGACTTTTCATCTTGCTCGCTGCGCGAGAGGAATCCCGGATTTCAGCCTGAAACCTAGCGAAGCCCGATTGACGCTTACTTAATCCGGCGTTGGGGATTGGGGCTCAGGCAAATCCAAGCCGGGCGAACTGCTCGTGGGGGGCCTCGACGGCCTCTAGGGCGGCGCGCAGCCGTTCGGCAAGCATGGCTGCTACGGGACTATCCCTCAGATTGACCTGCTCGCCCGGATCGCTGTTCAGATCATAGAGGTGGTCGCCGCTGAACGTCGCGTAGGCCCAGAACGGCACCCTGTCACCGGCTTCAAAGGTTTGATGGATGACCGGCACATCAGACCCGGGCATCCGCCCCAGGCGCGCCCGTGCGTCAGGGAGCGGCATTTCCTGCTGCCGCGTCAGTTGATGGGTCGGCATCGTCGACCACCGGTTGGAGTACATGGGCAACGGCGCGTTCTGCGCCACCGGCGCTCGGGCGTATTTCCAGCGCGGGTCAATCAGATGGACCTCGCGCCCCCAGACGCCGGCAAGAACGTGATCCCGGATCGACGTTCCCGCGCCGGTCAGCAAGGGCATCAAACTGGCGCCGTGGGTGCGTTGGCGGACATGTGCCGACGCACCGAAAATATCTGTCAGGGTTGCAAACAGATCGACGCTGGTCGTCAACGCAGGCGTTCGTCCGGGAGCCACGCCAGCGCCGGCCGCCATGAGCGGAATGCGGGCGATCGTCTGGTAGAGCGGAACCCCGGGCTTTCCCCAAATATCCTTCTCGCCCAGGTAGTGACCGTGGTCGGTGGTGACGAGGATCAGCGTGTCGTCCCACAAGCCATTGGCGTCGATCGCGTCCAGCACCTTTCCGAACCAGGTGTCGATCATGGTCAGTTTGGCGAGATAGCGGGCGCGGATCTGTCGCCCTTCGCGCTCGGAGATGACGCCGCGCTTCACGCAGTCGCGGCCGTAGGGCGGCCAGATGAGCGGCGGCCCATCCCAGTCGGGGTCGTAGATTTTCACGTAGTCTTCCGGCGTGTCGAACGGCTCGTGCGGGTCGAACTCGTCGACGAAGAGGAAGAAGCGGTCGTGCTTACCGGCGTTCTCGCCGATCCAGCGCGCCGCCGACGCCATCGTCCGGGGGCCGGGAAAATCGGCTTCGCCGCGAAACCAGCCGCGCGAATTGTCGTAGGGCATGTGTTTGCGCCCCATCAACGGCGCGCCGGCCCAACTCGGGTCGTGCGCGGTTTTCCAGGCGTCGCCCTCGTGCCCGCGCTGGTAGTCCCAGGCGGTAAAGTCGACGTGGTAGTTTTCGCCGCCCGTCTCGAAGAGGTGCGGATGGTCGGTAATGAGCTGCGTCACCACTTTCTCGCGGGCGAGCGGCGCAGCGACGCCGTCTTCCCACAGCTCGATCGACCCCCAGGGTTTCCAGAGAAAGTCCCATGCGCCGCACAGGATGTCGTGCCGGGCCGGCATGCATGGCAGCGCGCCGACATAATGGTTGTCGAAAACGCGGGCGCGGCGCGCAAAACGGTCGAAATTGGGGATTGCGGCTTCGTGCCCGCCATAGGCCGGGAGCATGTGCCGGTTGAGGCTGTCGAACAGCAGCAGGATGACGTTTTTCGGCCCCGTGAAAGGGGGCGCCATCAACGGACGCGCGTGCCGGTGGCGGGCGTGATGTCGCCCCAGCCGAACGCCACCTCGCGCACCGGCTTGCCCGCGACGGCGCCGGGGCGTTCGGCGACCAGACGCCCGCCCTCGCCTTCGTAGAAGTAGCGTGCCGGGTTGCCCTTGAGCGCCCAGACGACGGCGGACCGGAAGCCCTCGGCATAGAGCCGGGTGAAGGCGGCCCGCATCAGCCGGTGCCCGGTGCCCTGTCCGACGTGATTGGGATCGACGTAGAGCGTGTAGACCTCGCCGTCATAGCCGACGGCGCGGTCGCGTGCCGGTCCGAAGCTGCAGAAGCCGACGACGCCGTAATAGTCGTGCTCGGCGACCAGCACGCCGTCATGCGGGCCACGATGAGCGATTTCGCGTGCCCAGAGCAGCCTCTGGCGCACTTCGGACAGGCGCACGAGCGTGTTGGCGGGCAGCAGCCCGGCATAGGATTCGCGCCAGGATTCCACGAAAATGCGGGCGACGGCGTCCGCATCGTCCTTCAAAGCCGCCCGTACGAAGATCTCGTCGTCGGTCATGGCCGCTTGCCCCACCTGGTTACCGGGACAAAAGCCTAGCGTGAGGCCCGGGCGGGCTCCAGCATTTCGTTAAGAGGAGATTAACGCTCAGGAACCGGCTTTCCGGGCCGGTTCGTCGCTTTCGAACGCGTATTCGTAGAGATCGGTCAGATACCCGACCGCCGCGTCCCACGCATCGGAGACGGCGCCGGTCGTGAGAGCGATGAAATCGTCGGGCCATACCAGGGCGCGGCCGGACGCAGCGGGCGTTTCCGGGACGGATTCGATATGGGTGACGCCGCCGCACTGGTCGGCTTCGCCGGCTGCCGCCGCTTCGGGCGACCAGACGCAGGCGTCGCTGAGCGCATCGGGCGTGGCCTGAAGGGCCGCGACGCGGATTTCGGCGGTGGCGCGGGCGTCACGCGACGCCGTGTCCGCGCCCGACAGGGCGAGGGCGCCGAGCGCAACAAGCGCCAGTGCCGGAGTGTACAGCCAGGACCGCATCGTCATCCCCAAGCCCGCCGTCAGCGAAGCAGAAGGGAGGTTAATCCAATTCGGGGCGCGGTGCCCCTAACGATTGTCAGGGGGCGGCCGAATTGTGACGCATGTCACAGCGCGCCTAGCGCCAGGTCGCGACGGGCGGCATCGAGGACAGGATCGCATCGACATTTCCGCCGGTTTTCAGCCCGAACGTCGTGCCGCGATCGTAGAGCAGATTGAACTCCACATAGCGGCCGCGCCATTTGGTCTGTTCGTCACGAGCCACATCGTCCCAGGGTTCGGCGATGTGACGCCGGACGATCTCGGGATAGGTCGTGCGGAACTGTTCGCCCACGGCCCTGGTGAAGGCGAAGTCGCGCCCCCAGTCGCCGGTGTCGTGGTGATCGTAGAAAATGCCGCCGACGCCGCGCGGTTCGCCCCGGTGGGGCAGCCAGAAATAGTCTTCGGCCCATTTCTCGTATTTCGGATACCAGCCCGCATCGAAGGCATCGCAGGTCGCCTTGAAACGCTGGTGGAACAGCTGGGCGTCGGGATGTGCCCGATCGCGCTGGGCATCGAGCGTCGGGTTGAGATCCGCCCCGCCGCCGAACCAGCTTTCGGTGGTGACGATCATGCGGGTGTTCATATGAACCGCCGGCACATGCGGGTTGCGGGGGTGGCAGATCAGGCTGATCCCGGAGGCCCAGAAACGCGGGTCCTGGGCGGCGCCCTTGATCTGCCCGGCGAAATCCGGGCTGAACCGGCCGAAGACGGTGGAGGTGTGAACCCCGACCTTCTCGAACAGGCGCCCGCGCATCATGCCCATCCGGCCGCCGCCCTGATCGGCGCCGTCGGCGGCGGCGGGACGTGACCAGGGGGTCGGGACGAAGCGCCCCGGCGCGCCGGGATAGAGGGCCGGGTCGGCCTCGTCTTCCAGGCCCTCGAACATCGCGAAGATCGCAGCCTGCAGCGACTCGAACCAGGCGCGCGCCTCGGCCTTGCGGGTTTCGATCTCGCTCACGCGCCGTCCGTCAGGAGTTCTCAGGGAAATATGGAGCGGGTGAAGGGAATCGAACCCTCGTCGTAAGCTTGGGAAGCTTCTGCTCTACCATTGAGCTACACCCGCGACGCGGCCTCGTTAGCACGCACGCAAAGGCGGCGCAAAGCGGGGTTTTTCGCGCCGCAACATGCACATTCTTGACTTTCGAGTCCAATTTCCCATATTGGACTTTATAGTCCATTTCTCCACTTCGTGTGCCCCATGCGCCGTCCCGCGCTTATTGCCATCGCCGTCCTCGCGACCGGCGTCATCGGCTACTACACCTTCAGCTATCTCACCCATGGCCGCTTCATCGAGTCGACCGACGACGCCTATGTGAAGGCCGACACCGCCGCGATCGCCGCGCGGGTGAACGGCTATGTCGCCAGGGTGCAGGTGGCCGACAACCAGACGGTCCAGGCCGGCGATGTGCTGGTGTCGATCGACGATGCCGACTTCAAGGCCCGGGTGGACCAGGCCAAGGCGGTGACGGCGGCGAAACAGGCCGTGCTGGACAGCCTGGCCTCGAAGCTGCAGCTGGAGACCAAGCTGATCGAGGCGGCGCAGGCCAAAGTGGACAGCGCCATCGCCGACCAGAAGCGCGCGGCCGCCGATCTGGAGCGCGCCCGCGACCTCAGGGCCAGCGGCAGCGGCTCGAAACAGGCCTATGACCAGGCGCTGGCGGATTCGCGCAAGGCCGACGCGGCCGTCGACAGCGCCATGGCGGCGCTAGCCGCCGAACGCGAACAGCTGGCGGTCATCGAATCGACGCGGGCCCAGAGCCAGGCCGATCTGGACGCCGCCCGCGCGGCCCAGAGGCTGGCCGAGATCGATCTGGAGCACACCGTCGTGCGCGCGCCGTTCGCCGGTGTGGTCGGCGCGAGGACCGTGCAGGACGGCCAGTATGTGCGCGCAGGCGTGCAGCTGATGGCGGTAGTGAAGCTGCCGGACGTCTATGTGGTCGCCAATTTCAAGGAGACCCAGGCCGGCGACATGCGCCGCGGCCAGGAGGCGACCATCACCGTCGATGCGTTCCCCGATCTGGAGCTGACGGGCCTGATCGACAGCTTCGCACCGGCGACCGGCTCGGAGTTCTCGCTGCTGCCGCCGGAGAATGCGACGGGCAATTTCACCAAGATCGTGCAGCGCCTGCCGGTGAAGGTGCGCGTCACGGGCGAGGCCGCCGCGCTGGCGCTGCTGCGTCCGGGCATGTCAGTGACGGTGGCGGTGGATACGCGCGATGCGGGCGACGGCGCCGCATCGGTGCTGGCCCCTTCGCCCCGCCCTGTGGAGGCCGCGACGCGCTGAGCGCGCCCGGAGCCGAGCCATGAGCGAAGCCGCAGCCCCCGGAGCCATGATGAAGCCGCTGGTCGAACAGCGCGGCTCAACCGTGCTGATCGGCTTTTTCGCCATGGTCGTCGGCATGTTCATGGCGGTTCTGGACATCCAGATCGTCTCGTCCAGCCTGTCGCAGATCCAGGCCGGGCTTTCGGCATCCTCGTCGGAAGTGAGCTGGGTGCAGACCAGCTATCTGATCGCGGAAGTCGTGATGATCCCGCTGTCGGGCTATCTCAGCCGCATGCTGTCGACGCGGACGCTCTACACCGTTTCGGCGGCCGGCTTCACGTTCGCCAGCTTCATGTGCGGCCTGTCGTCATCCATCGAGGAGATGATGGTCTGGCGCGCGCTGC
>JAKOQZ010000016.1 GCA_029778105.1 Pseudomonadota bacterium
CACGGTCACCAGTGCCCAGACGACGGATGGCTCGGAGGAAATCACCGTCACCGCGACCCGGCGCGCGACGAAGATCCAGGAAACGCCGATCGCCATCACGGCCGTCGGCCAGAAGGCGATCGAAAACGCCGGCGTCCGCGAGACCCAGAGCCTCACCCAGGTCGTTCCGGCGCTGTCGTTCCCGCAATCCGAATCCTCAGGCTCGGTGACCGCTCGCATCCGCGGCGTCGGCACCCAGGGCTCCAACCCTGGTCTTGAGTCTGCGGTCGGCATCTTCATTGACGGCGTCTATCGCAGCCGCAATTCGGTCGCGTTCGGCGACCTGGGCGACATTCAGCGCGTCGAGGTGCTGCGCGGGCCGCAGGGCACGCTGTTCGGCCGCAATACCTCGGCCGGTCTGATCAGCGTGATCACGCGCGAGCCCGATATGGAGAAATTCTCGGCCAACGCCAGCGCGACGTACGAGTCCTTCGACGGCTATTACCTCAACGCCAATGTGACCGGCCCGGTGTCGGACAACGCTGCGTTCCGCTTGTTCGGGTCCTACCGCAAGCGCGACGGCTTCATGCGCATCTTCTCAGGGCCCGCCCTGACCGAGCGCGATGGCAACGCCAAGGAAGGGTGGAACTTCCGCGGGCAGTTCCTCTGGAAGCCCAGTGAAACGACGTCGATCCGTCTGATTGCGGACGCCGGCCACAAGGATGACGAGTGCTGTTATGCGGCCGTCCTGCGCCCGGGCGGACCTGGCCGCCCCGGCGGTCTTACAGTCTACCAGGTCATCCAGACGGTGCTGGGCTATCAGGGCACGGCGAACGTCAACACGATCGAGGATCAGATCGGCTTCGCCAATCGCGAGCATCCGCAGATCGTCGACGAATACGGCTTCTCGGGCGAGGTGAACAGCGATCTTGGCTTCGGCCAGCTCACCTCGATCACCGCCTACCGTTACTGGAAGCTGGCGGGGGGATCGGACGCCGACTACACCTCGGCCGACATTCTGTGGACCGATCCCGAGGTCGGCTATCAGAACTTCAAGACCTTCACCCAGGAATTCCGCCTCACCGGCTCGACGTCCTGGGCCGACTGGCTCGTCGGCGCCTTCTATGCTCACGAAACCCTGGATCGCGAGACCAGCACGCTGAACGGCTCCGACACCGAGGCGTTCTTCTCACGCTATCGCATCAGCCCGCTCAGCAGCACGGCGACGCGCTCCGTGCTGGCAGGCGTTCTGGCCCAGCGGCCTCTGGCGCCGGCCTATGCAGGCGGAAACACGCACGCGCTCGGCACCGGTCTGCACGACGAATATCACCAGACTTCCGACAGCATCGCGATCTTCACCCACAACACCTTCACGCTGACCGAGCAGCTCAAGCTGACGCTCGGCCTCCGTTACACATCGGAAACCAAGGAGATCGACGCGACTTACCGGACGAATGCGCCGGCGGGCTGCGCCTATCTGGAATCCGTGTATGGCCTCAATCCGGCGGGCCTCTCGACGCAGAATGTCGGCGCCACGCCCGCCGCGCCGACCGCGCCTGCGGCGGCCAGCCTCTACTGCGTTCCCTGGGGGCGTACGGCCCTCGACGTGCTCACCGCCAGCGCGCCGCTGCACCAGGAAAAGGAAGAGAACGAATTCTCCGGCATCGCGACCCTGGCCTACACGTTCAACGATAACCTGAACGTCTACGCCACCTACTCGCGCGGCTACAAAGCTGGCGGCTTCAATCTCGACCGCTACTACACGGTCGACAACGGCACCTTCGCCGGGTCGTCGATCGTGCGGTGTCCCGACGGCTCCGACGGCTCGCCGGCCCAGCGCGACCTGCTGGGCAATATCGTGACGCCGGCCAATCCCTATACCTGCGCCAATCCGTCGGTACTGGTGGCGCCGGATCTCTCTTTCGCGCCGGAATTCGTGGACGCCTACGAAATCGGCGCCAAGGCGACGCTAGCGGGCGGCGACCTGCTTTTGAATGTCGCGCTCTATCACCAGACGTTCGAGAACTACCAGCTCAACACGTTCACCGGCATTTCCTTCGTCGTGACATCCGTCCCGAAAGTCATCGCCGATGGCGTCGAGCTCGATATGACCTGGTTCACTGCGGTCGACGGGCTGAGCTTCACCGGCGGCGTGGCGTGGACCGACACGCGTTATGGCGAAAATCTGGGCGATTACGACACGCCGGGCAGCTTCCTCTATGAAAATCTGAACCTGTACAATCTTCCCGGAACGAACCTCACGAGCGCGCCTGTGTGGACGGTCACCGGAGGCGCGACTTACGAAGCGCCGGTTTTCGGCGGCAGCTGGCGCGCGCTGGCGCATGCCGACCTTCGCTACACGTCTGATCAGCGAACGGGCTCAAATCTCGACCCGGCGAAATCTCAGGACGGCTACTACCTGATCAACCTGCGCTTCGGCCTCGAAACCGAGGACGAGCGGATCGGGATCGAGTTCTGGGTCAAAAATGCGCTGAACGAACGCTACTATCAGATCGCGTTCGATGCGCCGACGCAGGGCACCGCGCCGGCGGCGAACAATCCCAACCCCGCGGACTTCAGCCAGATCGGCGCGTTCCTCGGCGAAGGCCGCTCGATGGGTCTGACGATCAAGACCAAGTTCTGATCGCGCCGCACTTCCGGATTGGACAATGGCCCGGCTGAGTCCGGGCCATTGGCTTTCCGGAATGTCAACATTGACGCCTGGATCGCCGTGGTGCGATCAGCGCCCCAACGAAGAACTTGGGGCGGGGCGTATGAAGGCGATATCGTTGCTGGCTGCGGCGCTCGGGGCTGCGGCGTTGCCTGCATTCGCCGATGCCGGCGCGGCTTCGGGCGATGAAGAGGTCGTCGTCACCGGCTCGCGCATCAAGGGCACGCCGGAGAATGCGGCGCTGCCCGTCGATGTGATTACGGCCGGCGAGCTCGCGCGGCGCGGCTCGCCCTCCACGCTCGATCTGATCAAGTCGCTGCCGGTGGCAGGCCCTGTGGTCGGCGACACCAACCAGTTCTCCAGCTTCATCTTCGGCCAGGCCGGCGCAGGCAGCATCAACCTCAGGGGCCTCGGGCACCAGCGCACGCTGATCCTGATGAATGGCCGCCGCCTGCCGGCGTCGCCGAGTTTCAACAGCTCGGGCGTCGATACCCAGCTCTTGCCCAGCGCCGCCCTCGGGCGGGTCGAGATTCTCAAGGACGGCGCGGCCGCCGTATACGGTTCGGACGCGGTGGCCGGCGTCGTCAACTTCATCACCCGGCGCGATCTTGATGGCTTCCTCGCCTCTGCAGATTACCGGGCGATCGAGGGCAATGGCGGCGACTATAGCGCCAGCCTCGCCTGGGGCTGGTCCGACGGCGGCACGGATATCCTGCTGTCGCTCGGCTACCAGCATCGCGACGCGCTCTCCACACTGGATCGCGACTGGGCCTATCCGCCCTATCTGGAAAATCCCTCCGGCTGGTCGGTCTACGGCACGCCGGGCTCGTTCCTGCCGCGCAACGCGGCGAACGTGCCCACGGCCGGCGTCATCCGCGACGCCAACTGCGCGGCGCTGGGCGGCGCGGCAGGGTGGTCGAACACTTTGCCGGTCTGTCGTTTCAGCTATGTGCCGTTCGACAATCTCATCGAGGAAGAAAACCGCGCGCAGGCCTATGGCGAGATCAATGTCGACCTGTCGCCCGGCACCCGGTTCCACGGCGAGGCGCTGTATGCGGCGACGGATGTGCCCGAATGGCGTTCCTCGCCTGGTTATGCGCCTTTTTCCGGCCTGAACGGCCCGTCGACGTCGGGCACTTTCACCGTGCCCGTCGCCAATCCCGGCGCGCTGACGGCGTTGCAGCAGGCGGGGCTTTCGCCGTCCGTCATCGCCGCGACCGACAATATCAGCCTCACGCTGTTCCGCCCGCTCGGCTGGGGCGGCAATCCCAACACGGGCGGCCTCGGCGGCCTCACCGACCATTTCCAGCGCGATCTGTGGCGTCTTTCGGGCGGCCTCTCGGGCGAGCTGGGGAGCGTCGGCTGGGACCTCAACCTCACATATTCCCGAACCTCGGTAAGTGCCGAAGCGCCCGACATGCTGATCGAGCGGCTGCAAAAGGCGCTGAACGGGTTCGGCGGGCCGAACTGCACCGGCAACGTGGCGGGGGCCAATGGCTGCCTGTGGTTCAACCCGTTCTCGAACGCCATCGCCTTCAACGCGGCGCTGGGCAACGCCAATCCCGGCTATGTCGCCGCCAACGCGAACGATCCCGAGCTGATCGCGTGGATGGAAGACCGTCAGCGTCAGCGCCAGACCCAGACCCTGTTCGCGGCCGACGCGGCGCTGAACGGCACGTTCGACTTCCTTGAGCTGCCGGGCGGCAGGATCGGCTGGGCGCTGGGCGCGCAGTATCGCGAGAACGCGTATGAGCGCGAGATCTTCAGCCCCTATTACAACGCCAACATCACGCCATGCCCGGTGGTCGGGCAGACGAACTGCGCCGTGCAGACCGGGCCCTATATTTTCCTCGGTCAGGCCGTTCCCGGGCGTTACGAGCAAAGCGTCTGGGCCGTCTTCGGCGAACTCAACCTGCCGGTCACCGATACGCTGAGCGCCCAGCTCGCCCTGCGTCACGAGAGCTATGACGGCCTCACCGGCGCCAGCACCGACCCCAAGCTGGCCCTGAAGTGGCAGGTGACGGACTGGCTGGCGCTGCGCGGCTCGGTCGGCACGACCTTCCGCGGTCCTACCGCCCTCAACATCGCGAGCGGCACCGTCACCGCCCTGCAGGCCTTGCCCGCGACCGGCGGGGGATTCCGCGCCTGGGACCTGGCCGCCAATCCGCAGATCGGCCCGGAAAAGGCCGACACGTTCAATGTCGGCGCGATCCTGGAGTTTGAGGGCCTGCGCGTCCTCGCCGATTACTGGAGCATCCGCCTGAAAGACCAGATCATCGCGCCCAATGCGATCCAGGTCACCAACACGCTGTTCCCCGGCGCGCCGAGCGCCGGCGCCTTCGTCAACTGCGCCGCGCCGCTGCGCGGGCTTGTGACGTTCGACAACGCCAATGTCTGCACGCAGGGCGTGACCACCGGCGCCAATATCTCGCGCGTCCGCACCGACTACACCAACGGCCCGGATGTCGACACGTCGGGGATCGACCTGACCGTCGATCTCACGCGCGACGACGTCTATGGCTTCACCGTCAATGCCGGCGCTTCGGTCAGCTATGTCCTGACATACGACCAGGCCGAGTTCGTCTATGACGGCGTCGTGCTGGAGCCCGCCTTCGAGGCGGTCGGCTTCACCAACTACAACCGCGCCGTTCAGACCATTCCGCGCTGGCGCGGCAATTTCTATCTCGAGCTGCAGAAGGACATCCACAATGTCCGCCTGCAGGTGAACCACGTCGCGGGCGTGACCGACAACCGCGCGCCGGTCTATGTGCAGACCGGGCCTCTGACGAGCTGCACGGCGCCCGGGCCGGACTGCGTGCTGGTCACGTTCGGGCGGCGCGTGAAGTCGAACACGACGGTCGACCTGACCTATCGGGTGGAGCTGCCCTCGGACGTGACGTTGTCGGCGTCGGTCCTGAACATGTTCGACGTCCCGCCTTCGGCCGCGCGGCTGGAGCTGAGCTACGACCCGTTCCTGGGCAGCGTCGTCGGGCGTTCGTTCAAGATCGGGGTGACCAAGGCGTTCTGACACAGGGCCTGGAATGCAAACGGCCCCGGCGCGATGCCGGGGCCGCCGCGTCCGCGATCTGCGCAGATCAGGGATAGATGAGGCTGATCGTCTCGGCGATGCAGGCCGGGCGGTCCTTGCCCTCGATCTCGATCGTGATCTCGTTGGTCAGCTGCAGGCCGCCGCCCTTGGGCTCCACGCCCAGCAGCTTCTGCTTGGCGCGCACCTTGGAGCCGACCGGCACCATGTTGGTGAAGCGCACCTTGTTGGAGCCGTAGTTGATGCCGCGGCTGACGCCTTCGATCGACATGATCTGCGAGCCGAGCCAGGGGATCAGCGACAGCGTCAGATAGCCGTGGGCGATGGTGCCGCCCATGAACTGCTTGGCTTTCTCGACGTCGACGTGAATCCACTGATGGTCGCCGGTTGCGTCGGCGAACTTGTTTACGCGGTCCTGGTCGATCAGCACCCACTCGCTGGCGCCGATCTCCTGGCCGACCAGGCTCTGGATGTCGTTGTAGTGAACTTTCTTCATGGCTCTTTCCTCCTCAATGCGGTTCGCCGGATTCGCCGGTGATGGCTGTGACGTCCGAGAATAGCGTTTCGACATACGGGTCCGCCACGCCCATCCGCCGAAGCTCGGCGCGACAGCGGTAGAGATAGTCGCGATTATTGCCGGCCTGTCCCTCGGCGGCGGCGATGCGGCGGGCCTGCTCGTCGAGCGGCAGCTGGCCGGAATAGCGGTTATGCGCCTTGTTGATGACGAAGGTGACGGCCCGCACCGGGCCGTCGGCGGTGTCGCAATCCACCCATTCGGGCACATACGCCCCAGACAGCATCTCGCGCATCCAGAGGATCGAGGTCTCCGATTCGATGGCCGCCGCGTCGATGCGGTGGACGACGCCGGTCAGCCCGTCGCCCGGCTCAATGGCCAGCATCAGCCCCGGCTTGTCGGGCATCGCGCGTCCGATCACGAGCTGAAGGCAGAAGCTGCGGGTCCATCCCCTGACTTCGGCCTTGCGGCTTTCAGTGACGTGCAGGGCCGGGTTCCACATCAGCGAGCCATAGCCGAACAGCCACAGATCCTCGCCCGGCGGGTGGGTGGCGAGGGTGGCTTGGCGCGAGGCCTCGCGCTCCTCGGCCGACAGAAAGGTCCAAAGACCCGACTTCGTGACCTGCTCGGTCAGGTAGGCGACGCGCTCGGGCGTGAAGTCCTCACGGCGCAGCAATCCGTTCGCGTCGCGCTGAAAGGCGGAGCGGCTGGGGTCGAAGCCTTCGGGCAGGGCGGGCTTGCCGGACGGGTCAGTCATGGCGCGCACTGTGAAACCCAAGGCTCGACCGATGCAAGCGGCCGGCCGCAGATATGGGGCCTTGCCGGAACGTCACCACAACGACTCGTTTTGCCGTTTTTCGCATGCGGGTCAGGTCCGGATATTCGTTTGTCGGTTTTTGCGATGGGGCCGGCCCAGATCTGGGGCCGCAAGCCGCACCGGCCACAACGACTCGTTTTCGCGTTTTCGCGCGTCCGTATGCGTCTGAGGGTTCCAGGCATGCGGAATTGAACGTCACTTTTTCGCCCCCTTGCCCTGTTGCCGCAAACCCCGCCCCGCCGCCGGCGAAGGAATATAGTCATATTCATCTCCGGTTCAAGCCATGCGCCGTTTTGTCCCTGTTCCTCGCGGGCCGAAACGGGTCACATGCCGCGAGCTGGGTGTGAGGAAACACAATGACGATGCGGAACTGGCTGCTGAGCGCGGCCGCGATGACGATGGTGATGGCCGGCGCGGCGCGGGCGGCGGAGACGGCGCCTGCGGCGGCACAGGCGGCCGCCGCGCCGGACACGATCACCTGCGGATCGCCTATCGCCTGGGATGCGACCGAAGAGACGGTGAAGGCGCAGTTCGGGGCCGAGAATGTGGAGTACATGGATCTCGGCGGGCCGGAAGGCACCGAGATGTACGGCACGCGGGTGTTCGCCAAGGACGCGAAGAAGACATTCGACATCGTCTGGTCGGACGAGAAAGCGCGCGCCAAGCCGGCGGTCATCAACGTGAACCCGGTGTGGAGCGAAGACGGCGAGACGGCGTCGATGCCGGAATGGAAGTCGCCCGAAGGCATCCATCTCGGCATGCCGATCGAGGAGGTCGAGAAGATCAACGGCAAGCCGTTCAAGCTCTACGGCTTCGGCTGGGACTATGGCGGCACGCCGACGAG
>JAKOQZ010000118.1 GCA_029778105.1 Pseudomonadota bacterium
ATCATCCCGCTGGAAGTGGTGGTGCGCAACGTGATGGCCGGCAGCCTCGCCAAGCGCTTCGGCCGCGAGGAGGGCGAGCAGCTCCCCCGCTCGATCATCGAGTTCTACTACAAGGACGACAAGCTCCACGATCCGATGGTCAGCGAGGAGCACATCCTCGCCTTCAACTGGGCCTCGCCCCAGGACATCGACGACATCATGGCGCTCGCCATCCGCATCAACGACTTCCTCACCGGTCTCTTCCTCGGCGCCGGCATCAAGCTGATCGACTTCAAGGTCGAATTCGGCCGCCTCTGGGAAGGCGACATGGCGCGCATCGTCCTCGCCGACGAGATCTCGCCCGACAGCTGCCGCCTGTGGGACGTCGTCACCAACGACAAGATGGACAAGGACCGCTTCCGCCGCGACATGGGCGGCGTGACCGAAGCCTACAGCGAAGTCGCCCGCCGCCTCGGCATCCTCCCCGAAAGCGGCAACGCCAAAGGACCGACAGTCGTCACATGAAAGCCCGCGTTCACATCACGCTGAAAAAAGGCGTCCTCGATCCCCAGGGCAAGGCGATCGCCGGCGCGCTGGCCGGCCTCGGCTTCGACGAGGTCGCCGACGCCCGTCAGGGCAAGTTCATCGAGCTGGATCTGAAAGGCGAAGACGCAGCCGCCGCCAAGGCCCGCGTCGAGGCGATGTGCCAGAAGCTCCTCGCCAACACCGTCATCGAAAACTACGCCGTCGAGATCGGATAGCCCCATGCCCCGCATCGCCGCAGCCTGTGCCGCCTTCGCTCTGGCCGCGCTCGCTTCGGTGACGACGGCGGCGGCGAGCCCTGCGGCGCTCGACTGCGCACCGGGCTTCGACGCCATCCACGCGGCCACGCTCGCCCAGCCCGGCGTCATCCCCGAGATGACGCTGGATGCCGAATGGAACTGGTCGGCGGCCAATTCCGTGCTCGACATCTTCACGCTGCCGAACAACCCGGCCCATCCCGCCGTGCTGCATCTGGTGCTGCAGAAAGACGGCGCGCGCACCTGGGCGGGTTATCTCTCCGGCTGCGCCTTCGGCGACGTCGAGAAATTCAAGACCTGGATGGCCAGCTATCGCGACCTCAACCGCAGCGCCATCGAAGACCTGAAGGAAGGCCGCCCCGTCGGCCCTCCCCCGGCACAGCAGTCGGAATAAGCCAAAGCTGTCATCCCGGCCTTGAGCCGGGACCCAGAGCCACACGCGCCGGAGCTTGCCATCGTGGGTCCCGGCTCTTCGCTTCGCTACGGCCGGGACGACAATCAGGCTTTGATGCGCGGCACGCCCATATAGTCGCGCTTGCCCAGCTTCACGCCCTTGCCGCGCAGCAGCGCATAGGTCGTCGTCGCGTGGAAATGCAGGTTCGGCATCGAGAACGACAGCAGGAATCCTTCCGCCGTGAACGGCATCTGCGTCTTGCCGAACGCGAACATCACGTCCTTGCCTTCCAGCGCGTTCACCTCATCCGGCGTGAACGCGGCCAGCGCCGTGTTCGCCTCGGCGATCAGCGCCTCCAGCCCGGCCCAGCTGTCGGGCCCCAGCGAGGCCCCCGGCGTGAAGACGCCGCCCTTGCAGGCCTCCAGCGCGCCGACCGAATGGTTCACCACGGAATAGATCTGATAGCGGAAGGGCAGCATGTCCTCGATCAGCCGCGTCTCGATGAAGCTGTCGGGGTTCACCTCTTCGGCTTCGAAATGCGCCCGCCCCTTGGCCAGCACGCCGCCGACCGCCCCGACCGTCTGCCGGAACGACAACACCGCCGCATCGAAAAGTGAAATCGCCATCGCTTGAACTCCCTCTGATGTTCTTGTCTCTGGAGCGACACTAGCGGGTTCCCATGCGGCTCAACCAGATCACCCTCCCGTCAACAGATGTGACACGCGGCCGCGACTTCTATGTCCGCCTCGGCTTCACGCTGCTGGTCGACAGCCCCCCGCACTACATGCGCTTCGAGGCGCCGGAGGGCGGCACGACCCTCTCCCTCCATCTCGTCCCGGCGATGCCGGCCGGCGAGACGGCCGTGATCTATCTGGAATCCGAAACGCTTGACGCCGATGTCGCCCGCCTGAAAGCCGCCGGCTTCGTCTTCCGGCAAGACCCGAAGGACGAACCCTGGCTCTGGCGCGAGGCCCGCCTGGCCGACCCCGACGGCAACGAAATCTGCCTCTATCACGCCGGCGAAAACCGCCTGAACCCGCCCTGGCGGGTGAAAACCTAGGATTCGGGGTTCGAGTCGCGCTAGAAGCCGCTCACCGTCACCGGAGCGCCTGTCCCCATGAAAGCCGCCGTCGTCGTCTTCCCCGCCTCCAACTGCGATCGCGACGCCGCGACCGCGCTGGAATACGTCACGGGCCGCAAGACCACGATGCTCTGGCACCGCGACAGCGAGGTCCCCAGGGACATCGACCTCATCGTCCTGCCCGGCGGCTTCTCCTACGGCGATTACCTCCGCTGCGGCGCCATGGCCGCCCAGTCACCGATCATGAAGACGGTGGTCGAGCGCGCGAAGGCAGGAACGCCCGTCGCCGGCATCTGCAACGGCTTCCAGATCCTCGCCGAATGCGGCCTGCTGCCCGGCGGGTTCCTGCGCAATGCGGGTCTCAAATTCGTCAACAAGCCGACGCCGATCAAGGTCGAGACCAGCCAGTCGATCTTCACCAACAAGTATGAAGCGGGCGAGATCGTCCACTTCCAGGTCGCCAACGGCGAAGGCAACTACTTCGCCGACGATGAGACGGTGAAGATGCTGGAAGGCGAAGGCCGCATCGCCTTCCGCTACCAGGCGAACCCCAATGGCTCGACGGCCGACATCGCCGGCATCTTCAACGAGACCAAGAGCGTGCTGGGCATCATGCCCCACCCCGAACGCAACGTTGAGCCGATCCACGGCAACACCGACGGCCGCCGCTTCTTCGAAAGCCTCGTCAGCGCGGTGAAGTAACGCGCAATGACACGCCTCGACCGCCGCGCGCAGATCATCGCCGTCTCGCTGGCGCTGCTGGCCGGCTTCGTCGACGGCATCGGCTTCGTCTCGCTCGGCGGCTTCTTCGTTTCCTTCATGAGCGGCAATTCCACGCGGCTCGGCGTCGGCCTCACGCACGATCTCACCTATGCGCTCACCGCGCTCGGCCTCATCGCCGCCTTCGTGGCGGGCGCGGCGGCCGGATCGCTGATCGGCCATGCCGCCGCCCATCACCGCCGCTCCGCCGTGCTGCTCACGGTGGCGCTGCTGCTCGCCCTCGCCGCCCTGCTCGACGGGTTCGGCGTCGCGGCGGCGGCGGCGGCGCTGATGGCCTTCGCCATCGGGGCCGAGAATGCGACCTTCGAGGAAGGCGGCGAAACCCGCGTCGCCGTCACCTATATGACCGGCGCACTGGTCAAGATGGGCCAGCGCCTCGCCTCCGTCCTGCGCGGCGGCTCGGGCGAGGGCTTCTTCGCCTATGCGCTGCTCTGGGCCGGGCTCGTCTCCGGCGCCGTGCTGGGCGCGGCGTCCTTCGCCCAGATCGGCGTCGCCGCCCTCTGGATCGCCGCCGCCCTCGCCGCCCTGCTCGGCCTCATCGCCCGCGCCGATCCCGCCTGAACCCTTGCCGGCCCGCCATGGCCTGCGGGGCCGCAGGTCTTGCCGTGGCCGGAATTAGACTTATATTCCTGAAGGCGCCTTGCCCTGCAGGCGGTGGGGCTTGGCGATGGGGGGCTTGGCGACGGCACAGCGAAAAAGCGACAAACGAATACTTATCCACAGGCTGCACGCAAAAACGCGAGAACGAGTCGTTGTGGATCACCCTGCCGCCCCACCTAGGGCTTGATCTTCCCCGCCCCCAGCCCCGCGCTTCAGCGACAAACGAATGCCGGCCCTCATCGAAATGCGACGTTCAAACAAACATTGTGTCGCGACCACGAAATTTCCTGTCGCATTCAGCCGCGACTCGCTTGAATCGCCCGCCTCCGCTAGACACCGCCCATGACCGCCACCGCCCCCGAAATCACGCCCGAAATCGTCGCCGAGCACGGCCTCTCGCCGGACGAGTACGCGAAGATTCTCCAGCTCCTGAACCGCACGCCCAACCTCACCGAGCTTGGCGTCTTCTCGGTCATGTGGTCCGAGCACTGCTCCTACAAATCCACCCGCGTCTGGCTGAAGACTCTGCCGACCACCGGCCCCCAGGTCATCCATGGCCCCGGCGAGAATGCCGGCGTCATCGACATCGGCGATGGCGACGCCTGCATCTTCAAGATGGAAAGCCACAACCACCCCTCCTTCATCGAGCCCTATCAGGGCGCGGCGACGGGCGTGGGCGGCATCATGCGCGACGTCTTCACCATGGGCGCGCGGCCCGTGGCGATGCTCAACGCGCTGCGCTTCGGCGAACCCTCGCACCCCAAGACGAAGCATCTCGTCTCCGGCGTCGTCGCCGGCATCGGCGGCTACGGCAATTGCATGGGTGTGCCGACGGTCGCGGGCGAAGTGAATTTCGACCCCAGCTATAACGGCAACATTCTCGTCAACGCGATGTGCGTCGGCCTCGCCCGCACCGACAAGATCTTCCTTTCCGCGGCGTCGGGCATCGGCAATCCGGTCGTCTATGTCGGCTCCAAGACCGGCCGCGACGGCATCCACGGCGCCACCATGGCGTCGGCCGAGTTCGACGACGACAGCGAGGAAAAACGCCCCACCGTGCAGGTCGGCGACCCGTTCGTCGAAAAGCTGCTGCTGGAAGCCTGCCTTGAGCTGATGGCCTCCGACGCCATCGTCGCGATTCAGGACATGGGCGCCGCCGGCCTCACCTCGTCCTCCGCCGAAATGGCGTCGAAGGGCGATGCCGGGCTCGAGCTCGACCTCGATCATGTGCCTCAGCGCGAGGAGAACATGACCGCCTACGAGATGCTGCTCTCCGAAAGCCAGGAGCGCATGCTGATGATCCTGAAACCCGGCCGCGAGGCCGAGGCCAAGGCGATCTTCGACAAATGGGGTCTCGATTTCGCGATCATCGGCCGCGTCACCGACACGCGCCACCTCGTCGTGAAGCACAAGGGCCAGGTGATGGCCGACCTGCCGGTCTCGGCTTTGGCCGACGAGAACGCCCCGCGCTACGAGCGCCCCTGGTTGCCGACGCCGAAAAAGCCCGAGCTCGCGCCCGCCGCCTGCCCCGCGCCGGAAAGCTACAACGAGACGCTGCTGAAGATGCTCGGCTCGGCCGATCTCGCCTCGCGCCGCTGGATCTGGGAGCAGTACGACTCCACGGTGATGAACGACACCGCGCAGGGCCCGGGCGGCGACGCCGCCGTCGTGCGCGTCCACGGCTCGAACAAGGCGCTCGCCGTGACCGCCGACTGCACCCCGCGCTATTGCCTCGCCGATCCGGTCGAGGGCGGCAAGCAGGCGGTCGCCGAAACCTGGCGCAACGTCACCGCCGTCGGCGGCACGCCGCTCGCCTATACCGACAACATGAATTTCGGCAATCCGCAGAAGCCCGAAATCATGGGCCAGTTCGTCGGCGCGGTTCAGGGCCTTAAAGAGGCCGGCCTCGCGCTCGGCTATCCGGTCGTCTCCGGCAACTGCTCGCTCTACAACGAGACCAATGGCCAGGGCATCATGCCGACCCCCGCCATCGGCGGCGTCGGCCTGCTGAAAGACATCACCCGGCGCGCCTCCATCCCGCTGAAGCGCTGGGGCGATCAGATCATCCTCATCGGCGAGACGAAGGGCTGGCTCGGCCAGTCCATCTACGCCCGCGACGTGCATGGCCTGAAAGACCACGCCCCGCCGCCCGTCGATCTGACGGCGGAAAAGCGCAACGGCGATTTCATCCGTACACGGATTGAAGACGGCATACTCGACACCGTCCACGATCTCTCCGATGGCGGCCTCATCGTGGCGCTTGCCGAGATGATCATGTCGTCCAACCCGGACGACGATATCGGCAGCCAGATCGACCTCCCCGAAGGCGTCGAGCCCCACGCCTTCCTCTTCGGCGAGGACCAGGCCCGCTATCTCGTCGCTCTCCCGGAAGAAGCGTCGAAAAAGCTGCTCGCCGACGCCAGGGCGGCCGGCGTGCCCGCTATCCGCCTCGGCGTCGCCGGCGGCCGCCATTACCGCATCGGCGATCTCGTCTGGCTCGACATCCCCGAAATGCGCGCGGCCTCGGAAGGCTTCTTCCCCAACCTCATGGCCGCTCCGCTGAACTAGGCCTATATTGGCCTCCAAGGAGCCATCCCATGCCCATGAACGCGGCGGATATCGAACACCTGATCAAGGCGGCCCTGCCCGACGCGGCCGTCACCATCACCGACCTCGCCGGTGACGGCGACCACTACGCCGCCCACGTCGTCTCGTCCGCCTTCGCCGGGAAAACCCGCGTCGCCCAGCACAAGCTCGTCTTCGACGCCCTCGGCGGCCGGATGGGCGGCGAATTGCACGCTTTGGCGCTCACCACAGCCGCCCCCAAGCCTTGACCGCCCCCGTCGCCGTCCCTAGCTCTCACTGAGCACCGGAGAACCCCATGACCACCGCCCTCGAAACCATCAAGTCCGCCATCGACGGCAACGACGTCGTGCTCTTCATGAAGGGCACCCAGAACTTCCCCCAGTGCGGCTTCTCGGCGACCGTCGCCAAGATCCTCCAGCATGTCGGGGTCGAATTCGCCGACGTGAACGTGCTGGCCGACCCGGAAATCCGTCAGGGGATCAAGGACTTCTCCGAATGGCCCACCATTCCCCAGCTCTACGTGAAGGGTGAGTTCGTGGGCGGCTGCGACATCGTGCGGGAAATGTTCGAAACCGGCGAGTTGAAGGCTTTTCTGGCCGAAAAGGGCGTGAAGCTGGACGAAGCGGCGTAACGCCGCGCTGCGCCGGTCGCGGATTCGGCTCATAGTTCCCCCCTAGGCGGCAGGTCTGGCCGCGCCTGAAATTGGGGAACCTCCATGCTGAAATTGATCGCTTTCGCCGGCGCGCTCGCCTTCGGCGTCGCAACCGCCTCTGCCGACATCGCGCCGCCGCCCGCCCAGGCCGTCCCGCCCGACGTCTTCGTCAAGGGCATCTACGACACCAAGCTGGAATCCGAGGCCGCCAGCCCCGAACTCGGCCGGGCGATGACGGATTCGCTCATCCTCACCCATTTCGACGCCGAGCTGCTCGCGCTCTACAAGAGCACCTACTACATCGACGAGCCGGTGATCGACGGCGACGTCTTCATGATGGCCCAGGAATGGGAGCCCACCGACGTCGCCACCAAGACGACCGCCCAGACCGCCGACACCGCCACGGTCGAAGCCACCTTCAAGATCGGCGCCGAAACCCGCACAGTCACCTACTCGCTGAAAAAGCTCCGGGACGGCTGGGAGATCGACGACATCGCCAGCCCCGAAGGCTCGATCCGCAAGTGGATCAAGGACTACAAGCCCTGAGGCCCAGCGCCGCCCGCAAAAGAAAACGGCCGCATCTCGCGATGCGGCCGTTTCGCTTTTCGGTGCTCTCGTCGCTTAGCGCGAATAGAACTCGATGATCAGGTTCGGGTTCATCTGAACCGGATACGGCACGTCCGACAGCTTCGGCGTGCGGACCAGCTTGACCGAACCCTTCGTGTGATCGGCTTCCAGATAATCCGGCACGTCGCGCTCGGTCGACTGGATGGCGGCGAGGACCGGCACCATCGTGATCGCCTTGGCGGTCAGCTCGACCACGTCACCGTCCTTCAGCAGCGCCGAGGCGATGTTGAGGCGGCGGCCGTTGACCTTCACGTGGCCATGGTTGACCAGCTGGCGGGCGGCGAACGGGGTCGCGGCGAACTTGGCGCGGTACATGACCGCATCCAGACGGCGCTCCAGCAGGCCGATCATGTTCTCGCCGGTGTCGCCGCGCAGACGGTTCGCCTCGGCGAAGATCTTGCGGAACTGGCGCTCGTTGATGTTGCCGTAATAGCCCTTGAGGGTCTGCTTGGCGCGCAGCTGCACGCCGAAGTCCGAGATCTTGCTCTTGCGGCGCGCGCCGTGCTGGCCGGGGCCGCTCTCGCGCTTGTTGACGGGGCTCTTGGAGGTGCCCCAGAGATTCTGGCCGATGCGGCGGGAAATCTTGTGCTTGGCGCTCAGGCGCTTGGTCATGACGGTTCCTTGTCGTCTCGTGTCAGGTTCGGAAACGCCCCTCCTCCTCCCCTTGCGGGGCCGACAGACAGCGAACTGTCACGGGTGCATGCTCCGCCGGGCCTGACCCCTAGCGAAGGCGGCGGAAACTACGGATTGGCGGGCCTAAGTCAAGCGCCGTCACAGCATCCTGGCGCCGTTGGGAACCGGAAAATCCGGTCGCAGCAGCACGACATGCCCCTCGGAATCGTAGTGTCCCAGCACCAGAACCTCCGACATGAACGGCCCGATCTGGCGCGGGGGAAAGTTAACGACTGCGATCACCTGCCGCCCCGGCAGGTCTTCCAGCCGGTGCCGCACGGTGATCTGGGCCGACGAGCGCTTTTCCCCGATTTCCGTGCCGAAATCGATCCACAGCTTGAAAGCGGGCTTGCGCGCCTCGGGAAAGGCCTCCGCCCGCAGCACCGTGCCGGCCCGGATATCCACCTTCAGGAAGTCGTCGAAGCTGATCATGCAGCCGGCCCGTACAGCGCCGAAAGCCGCGCCATTTCGGCGGCGATCTCGTCACGAAACCCCGGCGCCGACCACACGCGGTGTTCCCCGCGGGCATAGGCCTCGGCGTTCCGCCGGTACAAAAACGCGTTGAGCGCGTTGGCGGCGGCGTTGTTTCGCGTTTTCGTCACCTGCCCGGGCGCGCCCATGACGATTGAATTCGGCGGGATGACGGTGCGCTCCTTCAGGAAAGCGCCGCCCGCGACGATGCTGTTCTCGCCGATCACGCAGCCGTCCATGATCGTCGCGCCGATGCCGATCAGGCAGTTGTCGCCGATCGTACAGCCATGCAGCGTCACGCGGTGGGTGATCGAACAGTTCGCCCCGACGATCGTATCGGCGCGATCGCCGACATGGATCATCACGAAATCCTGGATGTTGGTGTTGGGACCGATGTCGATCCGATAGATCTCGGCCCGCATCACGACCTGCGGCCACACGCTCGCCCCGTCGCGGATCGTCACGTCGCCATAGATCAGCGCGGTGGGATGGATGAAGGCGGGATTGTAGAGTTTGACGTCTTTCCCAAAGGTCTGCGCGGTCATCGCGGTCACGCAGCGAATGCGGCGATCTCGGCCGCAACGCGTTCGCGCTCCTCATGCACCAGCCAGTGCGACGCCTCGGGAAATGTCTTGAGCGTCAGGTCGGGCACCCACTGATCGAGCCCCTCGATGCACCCGGGCAGCAGGGCTTCATCCTTCAGGCCCCACAGCACCAGGGTTTTGACCTTCACGACCAGCGCCGCCTCGTCATAGATGCGGGGCGCGCCGGCCTCACCGCCGCCCTTGGGCTTCACCCGCATCGCGCGATACCAGTTCAGCATGGCGCGCACGGCGCCGGGCTGCCCCCAGGCCGAACGATAGGCAGCCAGCTCGCCGGCGCTCATCACTCCCTTTTGCTCGATCTGCCTGAACGAAAAGCGCAGCCTTGCGAAATCATCGGCGGCGAAGAGCGCATCCGCATCGTCCATCTGCATGTCGACCATGTACTGGCTGGCACGCGCCTGATCGGGATTACGTCCGATCTCGCGCTGGAACGCCGCAGGATGCACGGCGTTGACGATCACCAGCCGCCGCAGCGCCTGCGGATGCTTCAGCGCATAGGCCCACGCGATCGCGCCGCCCCAGTCATGCGCGACGAGTGTGAACGGCCGGCGCGGCGGAAAGGCATCAAGAAAGGCATCCACATCCTCGACCAACGCCTTCGCGCGATAGCGTGAGACGGGCTCGGGCTTGTCGGACAGGTTGTATCCCAGCTGATCGGGCGCAAGGCAGAAGAAGCGATCCGACAATCGCTCCATCGTGTCGCGCCACATCCCGGAAAATTCGGGGAACCCGTGCAGAAAGAGAAGCATCGGCTTCGCCGGATCGCCTGCGGCCAGATAGTGCAGGTTGACGTCGCCGATCGAGGCGAAGCCTTCGCGGATGGTCATGGCTCGCCCTTTGCCGCCAGTGCTGCCGCATCGCGCTCCGCATTCCGCTTTGCATGCGGCCTGTGCACGAGCGCCGTCACGATGCCGCGCATCGTCCGGACGTCCTGCTCCGAGAGCTGCGCCCGATGCCAGATATTGCGCATGTTCCGGATCATCGCCGGCACCTTGGCCGGCGGAAACAGAAATCCCGCCTCGTCGAGTTCCCGCTCGATCTGGTCGAAAAAGCCGATCAGCTCTTCCTTGGTGGCGAGATCGAAACGCCCCAGATCGAGGCTGGCGGCGGGCGTCGCATCGCCCGCCTTGTGCCACTCGTAAAACGCCAGAAGCGCGGCCTGGCCGAGATTGATCGAGGTGAAGCGCTCGTCGGTCGGAATGGTCAGAACGGCGTCCGCCAGAACCACGTCCTCGTTCACCAGCCCCGCCCGCTCCGATCCGAACATCAGTCCCGTGCGCGCGCCCGTCGCGGCCCGTTCGCGCAGCCGCGCGGCGGCTTCGGCGGGGACCAGAACCTCCTTGGCCATTTCGCGGTCGCGGGCCGTGGTCGCGATCAGAAGCGTGAGGTCGGCGACCGCCTCGGCGGTGGTCTGGAAGACCCTTACGCCGTCGAGAACCCAGGTCGCGCCGGAGGAGACCGCATAGGCGCGACTGTTCGGCCAGCCGTCGCGCGGACGCACGAGCCTGAGGTCCTCCAGGCCGAAATTCGCCATGGCGCGCGCCACAGCGCCGATATTGTCGCCCAGCTGAGGGTCCACCAGAACGACGGCGGGGGGCGGAAATTCCTTGGAAATCGGGGTCATCAGTCCTTCACGGGCGCAGCGGCGCGCTGTTATACCCTGCCCAGTCCGCAGGCAAACGCCCCGCGTTACTCGAGGAACAAATGGCCAAAATCAAAGTCGCAAACCCGGTCGTCGATCTCGACGGCGACGAGATGACCCGCATCATCTGGGCGCTCATCAAGGAAAAGCTGATCCTTCCCTTTCTCGACATCCCGATCGAGACCTACGATCTGGGCATCGAGCACCGCGATGCGACCGACGACAAGGTGACGCTGGATGCCGCCGCTGCGATCGCCAAATACGGCGTCGGCGTGAAGTGCGCGACCATCACGCCCGACGAAGCCCGCGTGAAGGAATTCAGCCTGAAGAAAATGTGGAAGTCGCCCAACGGCACGATCCGCAACGTGCTGGGCGGCGTGATCTTCCGCGAGCCGATCATCTGCCAGAACGTGCCGCGCCTGGTGCCCGGCTGGACTCAGCCGATCGTGGTCGGCCGCCACGCCTTCGGCGACCAGTACACGGCGACCGACTTCCTGGTGCCCGGACCCGGCAAGCTGACCATGACCTTCACCGGCACCGACGGGAAAGTGATCGAGCACGAAGTGTTCGACTTCAAGTCGTCGGGCGTCGCGATGGGCATGTACAATCTCGACTCGTCGATCGAGGAGTTCGCCCGCACCAGCATGGTCTACGCGCTGAACCGCGGCTTCCCGCTCTACATGTCGACGAAGAACACCATCCTCAAAGCCTATGACGGCCGCTTCAAGGACATCTTCCAGGCGGTCTTCGACAAGGAGTTCGCCGACAAGTACAAGGCCGCCGGCCTGACCTATGAGCACCGCCTGATCGACGACATGGTCGCCTCGGCGATGAAATGGTCCGGCGGCTTCGTGTGGGCCTGCAAGAACTACGACGGCGACGTGCAGTCGGATTCGGTGGCGCAGGGCTTCGGCTCGCTGGGCCTCATGACGTCGGTTCTGATGACGCCCGACGGCAACACCGTTCTGGCGGAGGCCGCCCACGGCACGGTGACCCGCCACTACCGCGCGCATCAGAAGGGCGAGAAGACCTCGACCAACTCGATCGCCTCGATCTTCGCCTGGACCCGCGGCCTGCAGCACCGCGCCAAGCTGGACAACAACGAGGCGCTGGCCGCGTTCGCGCAGAAGCTGGAAGACGTGACGATCGCGACCGTCGAGAAGGGCTTCATGACCAAGGATCTGGCGGTTCTGGTCGGGCCCGAGCAGTCGTGGCTGACGACCGAGGGCTTCCTCGACAAGGTGGCCGAGAACATCAACGCCGCGGCCTGATCCGGCCGGGTGAAGGAAAGGCTCCGCTTCACGGCGGGGCCTTTTTCATGCGTGACTGGTCTTTGCTCTCTCGCGCTCCAGCTCGATGCGATCGGCGACCAGATCTTCATCGAAGCCCAGACCGTCGAGCACATGGGCCGCGAGTTGCAGGCTGCCCTCAACCGCCTCAGGGATCACGTCGTCGACGCCCAGATCGCGCAGGTGATCGGCATGCTTCCAGTCCTTGGCGCGGGCGAAGAGCTTGGCGTCGGGCCATTCGCTGCGCACCGCGCGGACCATCCGCTCGGCGAGCTGCGGATGAGAAAGCGTGACCACGAAGGCCGGTGCGCGATTGGCGCCGGCTTTCAGCAGCACTTCCTTGCGGGTGGCGTCGCCGAAGAAGACCGGCGCGCCGCCTTTGCGCGCATTGGCGACTTCATAGGGATCGGCCTCCAGCGCGACCCAGGGCACGTCCTCCGCGTCGAGAACCTGGGCGATCATCTGCCCGACACGGCCATAACCGCCGACGATGACCGGCCCATCGCGATCCTCGGTGTGCAGGCGGGGGCGCTCGGCCCTTCGGCCTTCCACGAAGGCGCCGATGCGACGGCCGATCTCGTCCATGAGCGAGGTCAGCGCCATCGACAGCACGACCGTCGCAATCAGGATCTGGTTGGTCGCCGGGTCGAGAATGCCCGCCGCCGACGCAGCGGCGAGCAGGATGAGCGCGAACTCGCCGCCATGGGCCAGGAGGAAGGCGACCTGAATGCCCGTCGCCAACGGAATGCGGAACAGGCTGGCGATCGCCAGGAGCACGACGGTCTTGATCACCATCAGCGCGGCGAGCGCCATGAGGATCCGGCCGAAATTGTCGGCCACGAATCCGATGTCGATCGACATGCCGACATAGACGAAGAACAGACCCAGCAGCAGGCCCTTGAAGGGCTCGATGTCGGTTTCGACCTGATGCTTGAAGGCGCTCTCGGCCAGCATGACGCCCGCGATGAGCGCGCCGAGCGAGGTCGGCAGGCCGGCGAAGCCAGTCGCGACGGCGCTGATCATCGCGACGAGAAGGACGACGGCGACGAACAGTTCGTGGCTGTGCGCCCGCGCGGCGGCGCGCATCACCGCCGGCACGACGAAGCGGCCGGCGAGAAGCAGGATACCGACGGCGACAGCGCCGTAGCCGAGCGTATGGAGGATTTCGCCCGTCATATCCTGCGCATTGGCCGCGCCGAGCGCGCCCACGAGGAAGAGGATCGGAACGACGGTCAGATCCTGCATCAGCAGCACGGCGAACGCCGTCTGGCCCTCATTGGTCGCGAAGCGGTGGCGCGAGATGAGGAGCTGCATGGCGACCGCCGTCGACGACAGCGCGAGGCCCAGGCTGGCCACGAGCGAGGCGCCGAGATCGAGCCCCGTCGCGAACAGCGCCGCGCCGAGGACCAGGGCCGTCACGGCGACCTGGGTGATGCCGAGCCCGAACACCAGACGCCTGAGATGCCACAGCCGCTTGAACGAGACGTCGAGCCCGATGGTGAAGAGGAGGAAGATCACGCCGATTTCGCCGAGACCTTCGAACTCCTCCGGGTCGGCGATGGTGACGAAGCGCAGCCAGTCATACTGGCCGACGAACTGGCCGAGGCCATAAGGGCCGACAGCGATGCCCGCCAGCATGAAGCCGAGGACGGGATTGACCTTCAGCCGCTGCAGCAGCGGCACGCCGACGCCGGCGGCCGCAAGAAAAACCATCGCATCCTTGAACTGCCAGAGCGCGTCGGTTCCGGCGGCCATTCAGCGATCAGGCCGCAGCGGCTGTGGCGAGGGCATTGCGGATCGCATCCAGGGCGGCGCCCGCCTTGGACGGATCGGGCCCGCCGGCCTGGGCCATGTCGGGCCGCCCGCCGCCGCCCTTGCCGCCGAGCTGTTCGTTGGCGGCGCGCACCAGCGCGACGGCATCGAAGCGGCCGGTCAGATCGGGCGTGACGGCGACGACGACGGAGGCCTTGCCGCCGTCATCGGTGATGAACGCGGCGACGCCCGAGCCGAGCTTGGCCCGCGCTTCGTCGGCCAGCGACTTCAGATCCTTGGCGGGCACGCCGGTGACCGATTTCAGAATGACGCTGACATCGCCGAGACGCTCGATCTCGTCGCCGCCGGAGGCCGCGGGCCCGGCGAGCGCCAGCTTCTTCTTCGCGTCGGCCAGCTCGCGCTCCAGACGGCGGCGCTCCTCGGTGAGCGAGACGACGCGGTCGACGAGTTCGGCCGGCTGGCTCTTCAGCGCGGCTGCGGCTTCGCGCGCGATGCCGGCCTGATTTTCCAGCCACAGGCGGGCGGCTTCGCCCGTCAGCGCCTCGATACGGCGCACGCCCGAGGCGACAGCGCTTTCGCCGACGATCTTGAAGAGCGCGATATCGCCGAGGCGCGCGACATGCGTGCCGCCGCAGAGCTCGACCGAGAAGGTGCGGCCTTTGCCGTCCTGCGAGGACGGCATGGAGAGCACGCGCACCTCGTCACCGTATTTTTCGCCGAAGAGCGCGAGCGCGCCGGCGGCGATGGCGTCGTCGGGCGTCATCAGACGGGTCATCACTGCGTTGTTCTCGCGGATGACGCGGTTCACCTCGGCCTCGACCGCGGCGATCTCGGCGGAGGTCAGCGCCTTGGGATGGCTGAAATCGAAGCGCAGACGATCGGGCGCGACGAGCGAGCCTTTCTGCGTGACGTGATCGCCGAGCACGCGGCGCAGCGCCTCGTGCAGCAGATGGGTCGCCGAGTGATTGGCGCGCGTGGCGGTGCGGCGGGCGACGTCGATGGTGAGCGTCACCTCGTCGCCGACCTGCATGCGGCCGCCCTGGAGTTTGCCCATATGCACATGGAGCGCGCCCAGCTTCTTGGCCGTATCGGCGACGGCGAAGGTGGCGGCGCCTTCGCTGATCGTGCCGGTGTCGCCCGTCTGGCCGCCGCTCTCGCCGTAGAACGGCGTCTGGTTGACCAGGATGGCGCCCTCTTCGCCCGCTTCGAGCGCCTGAACCTCGGCCCCGTTCTTCACGATGGCGACGATCTTGGCCTGCGCGGTGTCGGCGTCGTAGCCGAGGAATTCGGTCGCGCCTTCGCGCTCGCGGATGCCGAACCATACCGTTTCGGTGGCCGCTTCGCCCGACCCCGACCACGCCGCGCGGGCGGCCGCCTTCTGCGCCGCCATCGCGGCATCGAAGCCGGCGAGGTCGACGGTGAGGTTCTTGGCGCGCAGCGCATCCTGCGTGAGGTCGAGCGGGAAGCCGTAGGTGTCGTAAAGGCGGAAGGCGACATCGCCCGGCAGCTCGCTGGAGCGCATCTCGCCGATCGCGTCGTCGAGCAGGCGCAGGCCCCGCTCCAGCGTCTGGCGGAAGCGGATTTCCTCAAGCCGCAGCGTCTCGGCGATCAGCGCTTCGGCGCGGATCAGTTCGCCATAGGCCGCGCCCATCTGCGCCACCAGGACGGGGACGAGACGGTGCATCAGCGGCTCTTTCGCGCCCAGCAGATGCGCATGGCGCATGGCGCGCCGCATGATGCGGCGGAGCACATAGCCGCGCCCTTCGTTCGAAGGCATCACGCCGTCGGCGATGAGGAAGGACGAGGCGCGCAGGTGATCGGCGATGACACGGTGGCTGGCGGCCTGGGGGCCATCCGGGGCGACGCCCGTCAGGGAAGCGGACGCTTCAATGAGCGCACGGAAGAGATCGGTGTCGTAGTTCGACGTCTTGCCCTGAAGGATGGAGGCGATGCGCTCCAGCCCCATGCCGGTGTCGATGGAGGGCTTGGGCAGCGCGATGCGATTGCCGGGGGCGATCTGCTCGTACTGCATGAAGACGAGATTCCAGAACTCGACGAAACGGTCGCCATCCTGGTCGGGGCTGCCCGGCGGGCCGCCGGCGACCGACGGGCCGTAATCGTAGAAGATTTCCGAGCACGGGCCGCACGGGCCGGTATCGCCCATCGACCAGAAATTGTCGGAGGTCGGGATGCGGATGATCTTGTCGTCGGAGAAGCCGGCGATCTTGCGCCACAGCGCAGCCGCGTCCTCGTCCTCCGAATAGACCGTCACCAGCAGGCGGTCCTTGGGCAG
>JAKOQZ010000119.1 GCA_029778105.1 Pseudomonadota bacterium
CGCGGGCCTTCCCGTCGCCAGGGACGCCGCGACGGTCGATGCCGGCCTCGATCTGGCGATTGGCGACACCATCGCTCTCGGCATCGCCTACAACGGCCAGTTCGGCTCCGGCATCGCCGACCATGGCGCGCGGTTCAATGTCAGCCTGAAATTCTGAGGGGGCCTCCTGCTTGACCGCGATCAAAGCCATGCGTTGACCCGTTCGCTAGAGCGTCAGGAAAGGAGACGGCTGATGTTCAAGCTCAATGTCGGCGGGATCGATCGCATCCTGCGCGTGGCGGTGGGGCTGGTGTTGATCGCGCTGGTGTTTGTCGGGCCCAGGACACCATGGGGCTGGGTCGGCCTCGTGCCGCTGGCGACCGGCCTGTTCCGGATGTGCCCGCTTTATGCACTGTTCGGCATCGATACTTGCCGCACACGGTAAACGACCCGTCTTGCGTGGGGCCGGGCGGGCGGGCATAGCCCACTCATGCATGACCTTCGCTTTATTCGTGAAAATCCGGAAGCCTTCGATACTGGCCTCGCCCGGCGCGGGGTGGAGCCTGCCGCCGCCACCGTCCTCGATCTCGACCGCGCGCGCCGCGATGCCGCCACGCGCATGCAGGAGGCGCAGAGCCGCCGCAACGACGCGTCCAAGCTGATCGGCCAGGCCATGGCACAGGGCGACAAGGACAAGGCCGAAGCGCTCAAGGCCGAAGTCGCCGAACTGAAGCAGACGCTCCCCGCGCAGGAGGAGGAAGAACGGGCGACGAGCGCCCGGCTCAACGACCTGCTGGCCCGTCTGCCCAACCTGCCGCACGACGACGTGCCCCCGGGCGAGGACGAGCAGGCCAATGTCGAAGTGGCGCGCTGGGGCACCCCGCGCACATTCGCTTTCACGCCGCAGGAACATGCCGACATCGGCCCCGCCCTCGGCCTCGATTTCGAGACCGGCGCGGCGATTTCGGGGGCGCGGTTCACGTTCCTGCGCGGCCAGATGGCCCGCCTGCAACGCGCGCTCGGCCAG
>JAKOQZ010000120.1 GCA_029778105.1 Pseudomonadota bacterium
CCTCGCGCACCAGCCGCCGCATCAGCTCCACCCCGCCCATGTCGGGCACCAGGCCCCATTTGATCTCCATGATCGACAACTTGGTGTCCGGCGCGATGTAGCGGATGTCGGCGCCCAGCATCACCTGGAAGCCGCCGCCGAACGCCACGCCATGCACCGCCGCGATCACCGGCGCCGGCACCTCGCGCCACACCGTCGCGACATATTGCGCCCGGTTGCTCTCGCCATAGGGCCGGTCGTTCAGGTTACCGCCCGCGCTGCTTTCGCCCGATTTACGCTCACCGCTCGCCATCTTGCCGAAATTGCCCATGTCGAGCCCGGCGCAGAACGCCCGACCCTCGCCGGAAATGACGACGGCCCGCACGCCCTTCTCGGTCTTCAGGCGCTGCCCCGCCGCCACCAGCGCCTCGAACATCTTGTCGTCCAGCGCATTCATCTTGTCGGTGCGCACCAGGCGCACATCGGCGACGCCGCCTTCGATGGTGATCCTGACCCGTTCGTCGCTCATCAGATATTTCCCCCGTCGATATTGATCTTCTGTCCGTTGGCATACGGGTTCGCGTCGCTGACCAGCCACACGCACGCCGCCGCCACATCTTCCGGCACCGACACGCGCCCGAACGGCGAGGACGCATCGAGATCGGCGATATTCGCCGTGCCGCGCGCCTTGGCCAGCTTCGTGCCCATGTCGGTCACCGTCAGGCTCGGCGCCACGATATTGCAGCGGACGCCGTATTGGCGTTCTTCCTTGGCGATGGTGCGGGCCAGCGCCTCTTCCGCCGCCTTCGCCATGTTATAGGGCGCGCCGTTCGCGCTCATGTAGAGCGTCGCCACCGACGAGATCATGATGATGTCGGCGCGGCCCGCCTTGCGCAAATGCGGGATCGCATATTTCGAGATCACCGCCGGCGCCACCGCATGCACATTCAGCACGCGCCGCAATTCCGCCGGATCGGTGTCGAGCACCGTGTTGCCGCGGCTCGCGATGCCGGCATTGTTGATGAGGATCGACAGCGAGCCGAAATCCGCCACCACATCGGCGATCAGCTTTTCGCACAGCGCGTCGTCATCGACCGCCGCGGCATAGGCCTTGGCCTTGCGCCCCATCGCCTTGATCTCGGCGACCACCTTTTCGGCCTCGCCCGCCTCGCGGCGATAATTGACCGCCACATCCGCGCCGGCCTCGGCCAGCGCCAGCGCAATCGCCCGGCCGATGCCCCGGCTAGCGCCGGTGACCAGCGCGGTGCGCCCCTCCAGTGAAACCTTCATGCTGCGTCTCTCCCATTTTGTTTTACGGCAATCTGTAGCGCCCATGCGGGCTTGGCGGGCCATCGGTCGCGACGCGGCCATCCGCCGTCATCGCCACCAGATGCCCGAAAACGCTGTGCGCGGCGGCCGGGTGCAGCCGCTTGTCGACATCGGCGTACATGACCTCGACCATCGCGGCGATCGTCCCGTCCCCGGCCTTCAGCCGCGCCAGGATCTGGTCCTCGCGGTCGCGCCGGTGCGCGATCAGCGTGGCGACATAGTCCTGAGGATTGCGGCCCAGCCCGTCATGCGGTCCGCCGATGGGCGCGCCGTGCGTCGGATAGTAAACGGCATCGTTGCGAGCGGTCAGCTTTTCCAGGCTCGCCATATAGGCGTTCATGTCGCCATCGGGCGGCGAGACGACGGTCGTCGACCACCCCATCACATGATCACCGGGAAAGAAGGCCCGCTCTTCCTCCAGCGCGAAACACATATGGTTCGAGGTGTGCCCCGGCGTGAAGACGCAGCGCATCGTCCACCCCTCGCCGAAGATCTGGTCCCCGTCGCGCACGGCGAAGTCGGGGGCGAAGGCCATGTCGCCGCCTTCCTCCACCCGCACGCCGCCCGTTTCGTCACGCCCGTGCGGCCCGAAGGCATAGGTGGATGCGCCCGTGCGCGCTTTCAGCGCAGCGGCCAGCGGCGAGTGATCGATATGGGTGTGGGTGACGAGAATATGGGTAATGGGCCGCCCGTTCGCAGCCTTCAGGATCGCGTCCAGATGATCGGGATCGTCCGGCCCCGGGTCCACCACCGCCAGCGCCGTCTGCCCGACCATATAGGTGCCCGTCCCGTAAAAGGTGAAGGGCGAGGGATTGTTGGCCAGGACGCGCGTCACCAGGGGCGACAGCGTCACGGCTGCGCCATAGGCGGGGTCATAGGCGCGGTTGACGGGAACGATGACGGCCATGGCGGTCAGTCTTGCGGGAAGCGCGGCCAAACGCCAGTGTGCCGCCGCGTAAAACAAAACAACCCACCGGAGGAACACAGATGAAATTCTACAATTCGATCGGCCCCAACCCGCAGGTCGTGCGCATGTTCGCGGCCGAAAAGGGCATCACGCTCGACATGGAGCAGGTCGACCTCCTCAAGGGCGAAAACCGCCAGGCCGCGCATCTCCGCCGCAACCCGGCCGGCCAGACCCCGGCGCTCGAGCTCGATAACGGCGCCTATGTCAGCGAGATCACCGCGATCTGCGAGTACCTGGAGGAAAAGCACCCCTCGCCCGCCCTGATCGGCGCGACGCCGGAAGAGCGCGCCGAAACCCGCATGTGGGTCCGCCGCTTCGACGAAAACGTCGTCTGGCCGATGCTCTCCGGCTTCCGCTATGCCGAGGGGGCGCCGCTCTTCACCGGCCGCATTCCGGTCTATCCCGACATCGCGCCGCAGCTCAAAGCGCTCGCGCAGGACCGCCAGAAATGGATCGACGGCATGCTGTCCGGACGCACCTATTTCTGCGGCGACCGCTTCACCCTCGCCGACATCCTCGCCTATTGCATGATCGCCTTCGCCATCTCGGTCGGTCAGCCGATCAACGCCGAAGCGGCGAACCTCCAGGCCTGGTTCGCGCGCGTGAAGTCCCGCCCCAGCGCTGCGGCATAATCGACATCGATACGGCGCATGCGCCGCCCCGGCTGACAAGCGGGGCGGCGCTGCGTTAAGCAGGCGCGTCACCTTATCGGAGATCGCCTTTGCTCACGCATATCCGCGCGGCCCTCGCCAGCGCCGCGCTCGTTTTTACGCCTGCAGCCCATGCCGCAACGCAAGACCCCATCGAAACGAACGCCAGGGCGCTGATCGCGCGCTTCGACACCGCGCTCAAGGCCTGCGGCGTCACGCCGCCCTACACGCCCGGCGTCGTCATCGATTCCGCGCCGAGCCTCGTCTCGTTCTACTTCAAGGATAAATCGGTCCACCTCTCGCGCTGGTCCGAGATGCCGCCCTTCGTACACGATCTTCTGACGGGATGGGCCGCCGCCGGCACGCTGGGCCTGACGCCCGAAGGCCAGTTCGCCGAGATCTTCAACAGCCTGCTCGTGCCGCACGAACTCGGCCATTTCGCCCAGTCCATCAACGGCCATTCCGAGACGCTCGATTTCTGGACGTCCGAGGTCGAGGCCAACCGCATCGCCATCGCCTTCTGGTCGCTTGAACCGGCAGACGCCGAAAAGATCGCGGCGCGCGTCGAAAACTTCAATGTCTTCCTCGCCGGGCTGCCCAACCCCGTGCCCCAGGGCGAAGACCCGCATGCCTATTTCGAGGCGAACTACGAAAAGCTCTCCAACGATCCGGCGGCCTATGGCTGGTATCAGGGCGCCTTCATGCGCGCGGCCTGGGCCGAAAAGGACAAGGCCGATTTCTGCGCGCTGGTGAACCCGCCCAAGCCCTAGATCGCCCGCCCCGCCTTTTCCCAATACGGGTCGCGCAGCTTCCGCTTGAAGATTTTTCCTGAATCTTCGCGCGGAAGCTCCGCGTGGAAGGTGATGTTCTTGGGGATCTTGTAGCGCGCGATGTGCTTGGCCAGCTCGTCCTTCACGAACTGCGCCTCCAGCGTCACGCCCGCGGCCGGCTGCACCGCCGCCAGCAGCACCTCGCCGAAATCCTCGTCCGGCACGCCGAACACGCAGCCATCCGCGACGCCCGGCACTTTCAGCAATTCGGCCTCGATCTCGGCTGGATAGATATTCACGCCCCCCGAGATCACCATGTTGTTGCGCCGGTCGCAGAGATAGATGAACCCGTCCGCGTCCTGATAGGCGATGTCGCCGACGCCGATGAGGCCATCCTTCTCGGCCTTGCGCCGCTTGGCGTCATCGCCGTGATAGGTGAAATCCAGCCCCGTCGTCAGCCGCACATAAAGATCGCCAGGCGTGCCCTGCGCCACATCCTCGCCGTCATCGCCCAGAATGCGCAGCTTCACATTAGGCAGCGCCTTCCCCACCGTGCCGGGATGCTTCAGCCACTCCTCCGCCGTGCAATAGACCACCGCGCCGGTTTCCGTTGAGCCGTAATACTCGTTGATGATCGGCCCCCACCATTCGATCATCGCCTTCTTCACATGCGGCGGACACGGCGCCGCCGCATGCACGATGAACTTCAGCGACGACACGTCGTATTTGTCGCGCACCTCTTTGGGCAGCTTGAGCAGCCGCACGAACATCGTCGGCACCATCTGAATATGCGTCACGCGGTGCTTCTCGATCAGCCGCAGCAGATCCTCCGGATCGAAGCGCGGCTGCAGAATGACATCCGCCCCGGCCCTCACCGACAGCCCCGAATAGGCATTGGGCGCCGAGTGATACAGCGGCCCCGGAATGACCGAGACGATTTCCTCCGACCCCGGCTTCAGGATGGCGCCGATCAGCCCGAACACCGTGCCGATGGTCATGGCGCTCGCCATCGCCTGCTCCGGCGTCGGCGGCGCGCGCCTCACGCCCTTGGGCCGGCCCGTCGTGCCGCTCGTATAGATCATCGCCCCCGGCGGATCGGCGACCTCCGGCGGCAACGGCGCGAAGCCCGAAATCCACGTCTCCCAGTCCGTCCGCCCGTCCGGCACGCGGCGCTTGTCCGCGCTCACCTGAAACGCCTCGGCGATCTCTTGCGGCGTCTCCACCACGAACACCGGCACGCCCTCGGGGATCGCAGCGCTCACGCCTGCCAGCAGATCGGCATGGATGACGATCGCCTTGGCCTCGGAGTTCCTGAACAGGTAATCGGCCTCGTCCTCGGTGTAGTGCCAGTTCACCGGCACCGGATAGCCGCCGAGCTGCCCGATGGCGGCGGAGGCTTCGAAGAACGCGAAATCGTTGCGCAGCATGATCGCCACCGCATCGCCCCGCCCGATGCCCAGGCTCTTGAACGCCGCCGCCGCGCGCTGCGCCCGTATCGCCAGTTCGGCGTGTTCGAGCGTCCGCGCGCCCGAGATCAGCTTCGCCATGTGCGTCCGCCCCATATGGTTTTATGGACCGATTGAAGCGGCGATCCGGGGCGGCGTCCAGCGCCGCCCCGGTTTAGTCGTTACGCATCTGCACCCAGCCGGTGCTTGCGCGTCAGCCACTCGAAGCGCCAGGTCATCAGCGCCGCCGCCACCAGCAGCGCGAAGGCGAGCCCCGCCCACACGCCCTGCCCCTGCATATCCGTCCAGAAGCCCAGCATCACGCAGATCGGGAACCCGATCACCCAATAGGCGATGCCCGCGATCCACATCGGCAGGCGCGTATCCTTCAATCCGCGCAGACCATAGGCCGCCGCCACCTGCTGCCCGTCCACGAGCTGGAAGATCGCCGCAATCGCCAGATACTGCGCCGCGAACATCGCCGCGTGCTGCGAACGCTCGTCGCCGAGATCGAGATAGACGCCCGCGATCTCATACGGCCAGGTCCACATCACGAACGCCGTCAGCGCCATGAAGGCGAAGGCCAGCGCCTGCCCCACATGCCCCGCGCGCCGCACGGCATGCCAGTCGCCCGCACCGGCGGCATAGCCGACGCGCACGGTCTGCGCGAAGGCGATGCCCAGCGGCACCTGGAAGGTGAGCGAGGCGACATTGATCGCGATCTGATGTCCGGCGAGCTGATCCGCCCCGAAAAGGCCGACCAGCCACAGCGCCGCGTTGAACACCGCGCCTTCGAAGAACAGCGTCAGCCCGATCGGAAAGCCCAGCATGACGAAGCGCCACACCTTGGCCCAGTCGACGCGGAGGAACCGCTCGAACGGACGCACCGCCCGCGTCGCGGGATGCAGCATCACGGCGCTCACCATGATCGCGGTCGAAACCAGCGTCGCGCAGGTCGTCGCCAACCCTGAGCCGATTACGCCCAGCGCCGGAATGCCGAAATGCCCGAAGATGAAGACCCAGTTGAACAGCGCGTTGACGCCGATCCACAGCAGCGTGATCACCAGCGCGGGCCGCGGCCGGCTGAGCGCCGAGAACAGGTTCCGCATCACGCCGATCAGCAGCATGAAGGGCAGCGCCGGCAGCAATGCGGTCACATACAGCGCCGCCGTCGCCGACAGCTCCGGGTTCTGCCCCAGCAGGCCGAACAGCGGCCGCGCGAAGGTGAGGATGGCGATAGCCGGGAGCGCGGTGAGGCCCACCGCCCAGAACCCGGCGCGGAAGTCGGCGCGCAGCTGCCGCGTCGTCTCCTCGCGCCGCCTCAGCGCATCGAGGCCGTACGGGTCGGCGCCGATGGTCTGGGCCAGCGTCGGCGACAGCGCCGACGACATGCCGAACCCGAACATCATGGGCATATAGAAGAGCGAGAGGCCCAGCGCCGCCGCCGCCAGCGCGTCGGGGCCGAGGCGCCCGAGCATCAGCACGTCGGTCACGCCGATCGCCATCGAGGCGAGCTGAGTCAGCACCAGCGGCCAGGCGAGCTTCAGCGTGGCGATGGCTTCGCCGGCATAGGTCTGGGGGAGGGAAAGGGCGGGCCGATGGAGGTCGGCCTGATAGGCTTCGGCTGTCATTTTCTTATGGCGTTCCTGAGGGAAACAGTCAGGTCAGGGCCGCCATGTGACAGGCGGCGATCAGGCTGAGCGGATATCCATCGAGCGGCACGTCCTTTGGTTGATGCCCCTTGCGAGGCGGTTGGAATGAAATGGTCGGAGAGAGAGGATTCGAACCTCCGGCCCCTGCTTCCCGAAAGCAGTGCTCTACCAGGCTGAGCTACTCTCCGACTAAGAGAGGGGCGGTTCCTAAACGGCGGCGCTCGCGAAAGCAAGCCGCCTTGTCACCGCGCCAGGATGTTTGCCGTGGGTATGGTGCATTCATACCGCCCGGCGGATTTCTGGCTGCAATTGCACTCGCCGCGGGCGTTGCCGCCGGCCCGGGCCTTGGCCTTGGAACAGGCGTCGGATTCCGAGCTGCCAGCGGCCGTCACGCCGCGCCCGGCCGCCTGGGGCGCGTCCCCGGCCAACGCGCCGCCGGACTGCGGCGCGCTGGAGGCCGGAGCCAGATTTTTCACGCCGCCGATGCTGACGCATTCGACATATTCGTCGGGCGTCATCTCGGAGGCCGGCTTGTCGCACTTGCCTTGCGCCAGCGCGGCGGGAGCAAGCAGCAGGACGAAGGCGAAGACGGTCAGGTTACGCATGGCCGGGATCTTTCGGGGACGCTCGCGGCGATTTTAGGGCGGCGGTCGGTCACGCTTCAACCGTCATCGCCCAGATAGGGCGAGACCGAGCGGGCGGCGAAGTGCTGGCGCAGCGCGCGGTTCAACTCGGCTCCGAACAGGATGAGGATGGCGGTGAAGTAGAAGAACACCATCGCGGCGGCGATCCCGCCGAGCCCGCCATAGACCGCGTCATAGCTCGCGTAGTTCGCCAGATAGGCGGAAAATCCCGCCGCCAGCGCCAGCCACAGCAGCGTCGTCACCAGCACGCCGGGGATCACGTCATAGAGCCGCCGCTTGCCCCCCGGCAGCCACAGATGGGCCATGCACAACGCTGCGAACAGCGCTGCGCCGGCCGCGAGATAGCGGGTGATGATATTGTTCGCCAGCGTTCCCGCCGCCTCCTGCGCATAGTCCGGAAGATCGGTCAGCACGACGGTTGAGATGATGGTGAGATAGCCGAGGAAGACCGCCAGGCTCACCACCGAGGCGATCACCAGCAGGCTCTCCAGCCGCCGCCGCACGATATGGCGCTCCTCCTCCGCGTCATAGGCGCGGTTAAGGCCGGTGCGCAGCGATTCCACGCCGTTCGAGGCCGACCACAGCGCAATGATCGCGCCCAGCGTCAGAAGCTGCGGCGAGCGGATCGACAGCGCTTCGGTGAACGGGCGCGAGATCGCCGAGGCGATCTGCTGCGGCAGCGCCCCGAACACGAGGCTGACCGCCTCGCGCGCCTCGCCTTCGACATGGAAGAAAGCGGCGAAGGCGATCAGGAAGATGAGAAAGGGAAACAGCGCCAGCAGCGTGGAAAACGCCATCGAGCCCGCGATCTCGATGCCGTCATGCAGTACCAGCCGCTCCATCGCCTTCCAGGCGGGCGAGAACACGCCCCAC
>JAKOQZ010000121.1 GCA_029778105.1 Pseudomonadota bacterium
CACTGGCCGCATATCGATCTCGCGGGCGCGATCGGCCTCTGGGTCGCCGCCGCGCTCACGGTCTACACCGGCTGGGGCTATCTGGTGGCCAGTCTCAAATACATGGAGGATTGATGCGCATCCTCTATTTCGCCTGGGTCCGCGAACGCACCGGCACCGCAGAAGAGACCGTGACGCCGCCCGCCACCGTCACCACCGCCACCGCCCTCGCCGACTGGCTCAGCGCACGCAGCGACGGCCACGCCGCCGCCTTCGCCGACCGCAAGCGCCTGCGCCTCGCGATCAACCAGGATCAGGCCGACTTCTCCGACCCCGTCGCCGCCAACGACGAAATCGCCTTCTTCCCCCCGATGACCGGCGGCTGAAGATGCGCGGCGACACGTCCGTTGATTTGCCATCCTCGGGACGCCGCACAGCGGCGATCCCGGGGCCCCCTGCCTGAGGCGGAGCAAACGGCGCCCATGCCCGTGCGCATTCAAGCCGAAGACTTCGACATCGCCGCCGAGATCGCGGCGCTCTCTGCCGGCCGCGACGACATCGGCGCGCTCGTCACCTTCACCGGCCTGGTGCGCGGCGGCGAGACCGCCAGCCTCACGCTCGAACACTATCCGGGCATGACCGAAAAGGCGTTGTCGGCCATCGAAGCCGAGGCCCTGACACGCTGGCCCCTGAAAGCCAGCCTCATCATCCACCGCGTCGGCACGCTGGCGCCGGGCGCGCAGATCGTCCTCGTCGCGACCGCGTCGGAAAGCCGCCACGCCGCCTTCGAAGCCGCCAGCTTCCTCATGGACTACCTGAAAACCGACGCGCCCTTCTGGAAGCGCGAAGACCGCAGCGATGGCGCAAGCCACTGGCTCGACGCCCGCGAAACGGACACCGCTTCGCGGGATCGCTGGAAGAAGCCCTAAGCCGCTTTCTTGCGCTCGCCGCGCACTTCGGCGGCATAGTCTTCCATCAGCGTCTGGCTGATCCTGGCCGGCGTGAACTTGTACGGCCCGATCTCCGAGATCGGCGTCACTTCGGCGCCCGTCCCACACAGGAACGCTTCGGAGAACGTCGACAGCTCCTCCGGCATGATGTGCCGCTCCACCACCTCGATCTGACGCGCCTTCGCCAGGTCGATCACCGACTGGCGCGTGATGCCGTTGAGGAAGCAGTCGGGCGTCGGCGTGATCAGCTTGCCGTCCTTCACGAAGAAGATGTTCGCGCCCGTCGCTTCGGCGACATAGCCGCGATAGTCGAACATCATCGCGTCCTGATAGCCCTTGGCCTCGGCCGCGTGCTTCGACAGCGTGCAGATCATGTAAAGGCCCGCGGCCTTGGCGTGACACGGCGCGCTTTCCGGGCTCGGGCGCTTCCACTGCGCGATATCCAGGCGGATGCCCTTCATCTTGGTCGCCGGATCGAACATCGACGGCCACAGCCACGCCGCCACCGCGACGTGGATCGTCGAGTGCTGCGCGCTCACCGCCATCATCTCGCTGCCGCGCCAGGCGACCGGGCGCAGATAGGCGTCGGAGAAGCCGTTGGCCTTCACCACGTCTTCCTTCGCCTTCAGGATCGTTTCCACGTCGTAGGGAATCTTGAATCCCATCAGCTGGCCGGACTTGAAAAAACGCTCCGTATGCTCGGCCGATTTATAGATCTGCCCGCCATAGGCGCGCTCGCCCTCGAACACGCAGCTGCCGTAATGCAGACCGTGGGTCAGCACATGCACCTTGGCCTCGCGCCACGGGACCATCTTGCCGTCGAACCAGATGAAGCCATCGCGGTCGTCGAAGGGCAGGATCGTGCTGGACATGGGGGTACCTCTGGGTCACGCAGGACGTGGCATTTGCTAAAGATCGCGGCTATATATGTCAACATGACTGACTTAAAATCCGACAGCCGCCACGGCGTCTCGCTCCTCTACCTCAGGGAGGACGAGCTGCGCCGCGGCATCGAGCTGCTGTTTTTCGGCTATCGCGATTTCATCTCCGAATCCGACGCCGAACTGGCGGCGCTCGGGCTGGGGCGCGCCCATCACCGGGCGCTCCACTTCATCGGCCGCAAGCCCGACCTGCCGGTGGCCGAGCTGCTCGCCATCCTCAAGATCACCAAGCAGAGCCTGGGGCGCGTGCTGAAAGATCTCGCCGCCGCCGGCTTCGTCGAACAGAAGCAAGGCCGCCGCGACCGCCGCCAGCGCCTGCTGCGCCTCACCGAACAGGGCGAGGCCCTCCACGCCAAGCTGCTCACCGGCCAGCGCACGCGCATCGCGCGGGCCTTCCGCGAGGCCGGCCCGGAGGCGGTGGCGGGCTTCCGAAAAGTCCTCGCCGGCCTTATCTCCGAGTCCGAACGCACCAGGGTCCTCGCCATGATCGGCCAGGGCCCGTAAGAAAAAAGATCAGCGCATGGCCGAACCCGCCGCCACTCCCATCGACGTCGAAGGCGACGGCCGCCATATCCTGGTGGTGGATGACGATACGCGCATCCGCACCCTGCTTCAGCGCTTCCTCACGCAGAACGGCTACCGCGTCACCATGGCGGGCGACGCCGCCGAGGCGCGGCTTCACCTCAGGAACTTCACCTTCGACCTCATCGTGCTCGACGTAATGATGCCGGGCGAAGACGGCATGGCGCTCACCGCCTCGCTGCGCAAGACGAACGACGTCCCCATTCTCCTGCTCACCGCGCGCGGCGAAAGCGCCGACCGCATCGCCGGGCTTGAGGCCGGGGCCGACGACTATCTCGCCAAGCCGTTCGAGCCGCGCGAGCTGCTGCTCCGCGTCGCCGCCATCGGCCGGCGGGCGCGCGCCGAACGCTCGGCGCTCAAGGAAATCCGCATGGGGAGTTTCCGCTTCGATCCCGAACGCGGCGAGATGACCAAAGACGGCCGCCAGGTGAAGCTCACCGGCGCCGAAACCGCGCTCCTGCGCATTCTTTCGGCCAGCGCCGGCAAGCCCATCAGCCGCCTGGAACTCGCCCAGCGCACGGGCGCGGGGCTGGAGCGCTCCATCGACGTTCAGGTCACGCGCCTGCGCCGCAAGATCGAAGCCGACCCGAAAATGCCGCTTTACCTTCAGACGGTGCGCTCCATCGGGTATGTCCTGGTTCCCGACGGCGTGGCCTGATTTCCGGCGTTCTTCCGGATTTTAACCTGACTGCAAGCGGTATGCGTCAAGCAGGTGGCTCAAGGAGCCATTTTTTGTCGTCCCGCAGCCACCGCGATCTCGCAGCGCTATCCAACACGGCGTCGACCAGCCGCGTGCTCAACCTCTCGTTGCTCAACGAACGCCACGGCGATGAAGACGAGCATCGCGCGAACCCTCTGTTCCGCAGCCGCAAGCTGAACACCTCGATCGTCATCAAGCACCGGCTGCGCGCCAACGAGCGCGCGAGCGCCGCCTCCAAACGGCTCAACGCCACGAAAATCGTTCTCCCGTTCGATCCGACGAACCTGCGCATCGGCGGACACGCGTTCTTCGTCGGCGAGCCCGGCCACGAGGCGATGCTCAGATCCGCGCTCGGCATCTCGCCGGAAGAGCTCAGCCACGATCTGCGCGTGCTGGACCAGATCGACCAGCTTCCCTCGCTCGACCCGTTCCTCATGCGCGAACAGCTTCGCCGCAACGGGCTGAACGTTGCGAACTCCTATTTCAACATCTCCGCCGCCGATCTGCAGCGCATGCTGTCGTTCGTGGCGGATGAAATTCATCAGCTCGTCGCGATGGCGTTCGGCGCCGACGGCGGCCGCGAATCGTCGAGCCGGCTCGCCGAGGCCCTGCTCTCCACCCAGCTCGACGAGCGCCTGGAACCGCTGCGCCTCACGCTCCGCCTCGAAGGCGACCAGTTCCGCGAGGGCGTCTTCTGCTGGAAGGGCTTCCTCTACTACAAATGGCTGCGCGACGAATTGCTGCCCGATGTCGTCCGCGTCATCAAGGAGCTCGGGCGCCTGCGCATCGCCGGCCCGCGCGACCGCCAGTCGATGGAATACATCGCGGAATCGCAGGCGCGCATCTGCACCAGCATCCGCATGGAGATGGCCGCCGCGAAACAGGCCATCGACGATTACGACCGCATGTTCGACGACCTGGTCACCAATTCCAAGGCCAACGCCTTCCGCGAGTTCCTGCTGTCCGCGCCCGAACGCTTCGTCGCGCTCGGCGAGCGGCTCGGCAACGCGGCTCATGTCGCCAGCTTCTGGCGCTACCGTTTCCCCGATCCGTCCCGCCTCGTGGTGACGGTGGAGGAGGCGCTCGACATCCTGCAGGATTTCGAATCCAGCTTCGGCGGAACCGTCCGGGTCTGAGGCTGCATTCCCGCTGCGGGCGGGTTAGAAGGACGCATGCTCGCGCCGCCCCAGCCTGCCCCGATCCTGTCGATCAGGGGCCTCACCAAAACCTACGCGTCCGGTTTTCAGGCCCTCAAGGGCGTCGATCTCGATATCCGCAAGGGCGAGATCTTCGCTCTTCTCGGCCCCAACGGCGCGGGCAAGACGACCCTCATCTCCGCCGTCTGCGGCATCGTTACGGCTACCTCCGGCACGGTCACCGTCGCGGGCTACGATAACGTCGCCGACTACCGCAGGACGCGCGCGATGATCGGCCTGGTGCCGCAGGAATTGTCGACCAACGCGTTCGAGCCGGTTATCTCGACCATCCGCTTCAGCCGCGGCCTTTTCGGCAAGCCGCCGAACCCTGCGCATGTGGAGAAGGTCCTGCGCACCCTCTCGCTCTGGGACAAGCGCAACAGCCGCATCATGGAATTGTCGGGCGGCATGAAGCGCCGCGTGCTGATCGCCAAGGCGCTCAGCCACGAGCCCGACATCCTGTTTCTCGACGAGCCCACCGCCGGCGTCGATGTCGAGCTGCGCCGCGACATGTGGGAGATGGTGCGGGCGCTGCGCGAAACCGGCGTCACGATCATCCTCACCACGCATTACATCGAGGAAGCCGAGGAGATGGCCGACCGCATCGGCGTCATCGACAAGGGCGAGCTGATCCTCGTTGAGGAAAAGAAGACGCTGATGGCCAAGCTCGGCCGCAAGCAGCTCGTCCTCCATTTGCGCGAACCGCTCGCCGCCGTTCCGGACGCGCTCGCCGGCCAGCCGCTCGAGCTCGCCCAGGACGGCCACGACCTCATCTACACGTTCGACGCGCAGGCCGAGGAAACCGGCATCCCCGCGCTGCTCAAACGCCTCGCCGATCTCGGCATCGACTTCAAGGATCTCCAGACGCGGCAATCCTCGCTGGAGGACATCTTCGTCAGCCTCGTCAGGCCGCGCTCATGAACGTCTACGCCCTCCGCGCGATCTACCGCTTCGAGATGGACCGCATGCGGCGCACGCTGCTGCAGAGCCTCGTCACGCCGGTCATCACCACGTCTCTCTATTTCGTCGTCTTCGGCTCGGCCATCGGCGGGCGCATGGCGGAAATCGACGGCGTCCCCTACGCCGCCTATATCGTGCCGGGGCTCGTCATGCTCTCGCTCCTGACCGAGAGCATCTTCAACGCCTCGTTCGGCATCTACATGCCGAAATTCACCGGCACGGTGTACGAGATCCTCTCCGCGCCCATTTCCCCGTTCGAAATCATTCTCGGCTATGTCGGCGCGGCGGCCACGAAATCGCTGATCCTCGGGCTCGTCATTCTCGCGACGGCGCGGCTCTTCGTGCCGTTCGAGATTCTGCATCCCCTGGCGATGATCGGCTTCCTCGTCCTCACGGCGGTCGCCTTCTGCCTGCTCGGCTTCGCCATCGGCGTCTGGGCGGACGGGTTCGAGAAGATGCAGATCATCCCGATGATGATCGTCATGCCGCTCACCTTCCTCGGCGGCAGCTTCTATTCCATCAAGATGCTGCCCGCGTTCTGGCAGCAGGTCTCGCTCTTCAACCCGGTCGTCTACCTGGTCAACGGCTTCCGCTGGAGCTTTTACGGCCAGGCCGATGTCGGCATCGGCGCCAGCCTCGGCATGATCGCCGCCTTCATCGCGATCTGCATCGCGATCATCTGGTGGATGTTCCGCACCGGCTACAAGCTCAAGAACTGAGCGTCCCGGGGCGTCCGGTCACAGGATGTCCAGCACCTTCTCGGCCGGGCGGCACAGCCGCACGCCCTTCCCGGTCTCCACGATCGGCCGCTCCACCAGGATGGGGTGCGCCAGCATCGCCGCCACGATCGCCGCAGGCTTCGCGCCCTCGGCCGTCAGGCCCAGGTCCCGCGCCAGCGGCTCCTTGGCCCTCAGGAAATCGCGCGGACTTGCCCCCGCGGTCTTCAGCAGACGGCGCAGCAGCGGGCCGCTCCATCCCGTCTCCAGATACGGCACGATCTCGGGCTCGTGCCCGTGCGCCCGGATCGTCTCCAGCACCTGCCGCGACGTGCTGCATTTCGGGTTGTGATAGATCGTGACCTTCGCCGTCACAGGGCCTCCGTCGTGCTTGTCGTCTTGCCGGTGATAAGGGGATAGTATCGCGCCATGCCCTTGTCGATGACGCGCGCCCCGGCTGCCGGGCAGCCGCCCGAAATTTCGGTCCCGCGCGAACGCCCCGCCGCCGGTCTGCGGCGTTTCCTGCCCCGCCGGCTGTTCCTGCGCTCGCTGCTCATCGTCGTGGTCCCGATGGTGCTGCTTCAGGCCGTCGTGACCTATCTCTTCCTCGCCGACCACGAGGCGCGCACCACCGCCAATCTCACGCGCGGCGTCGTCGACCAGATGACGCTCGTGATCGAACTGATCCAGGGCGAGCCCGACGAGGCCAAGCGTCACGAGCTCTCGGCCGAAGCGTCCGGCCGTCTGGGCATGTCGGTCACCTATCTGCCCGGGGCAAAGCTGCCCACCGAACCCGGCACCACCGACACCCAGGTCGGCGAATCCATCGGGCGCGAGATGGACAGCCGCATCCCCGAGCCGCACTGGTTCAATGCCACCCGGTTCGGCGAGTTTGTCGACCTGCGCGTCGCGGTCGATGCAGCCGGCATCCTGCGCTTCCAGATCGAGCGCAAGCGCTTCATCAACATCAACATGCATCTCTTCCCGCTCTGGATGATGGTGCTCTCGTTCGTCCTGCTGGGCGTCGCGATCCTCTTCCTGCGCAACCAGATCCGCCCGATCCAGCGCCTCGCCGCCGCCGCCGAGGCGTTCGGCCGGGGCCGCGACGTGCCCGACTTCCGGCCCGCCGGCGCCACCGAGGTCCGCCGCGCCGCCATCGCCTTCATCGGCATGAAGCAGCGTCTGGCGCGCCAGATGGCCCAGCGCACCGAAATGCTGGCGGGCGTCAGCCACGATCTGCGCACGCCGCTCACCCGCATGAAGCTCGAACTCGCCATGATGGGCGGCGACGACGCGTGCAAGAAAGACCTGCTCTCCGACATCGCCGAAATGGAGCGCATGCTCGACGAATATCTCGCCTTCGCGCGCGGCGAAGGCGGCGAGCAGCCCGCCGAAGCCGATATCGGCGAACTCATCGGCGAAGTCGCCGACGACGCCCGCCGCAAGAGCGCTTCGCCGCTCGAAGCTGCCGCCGCGCCCGGCCTCACCGTGGTGGTCAAGCGCAACGCGCTCAAGCGCTGCATCGTCAATCTCGTCGACAACGCCCTGAAATACGGCAGCAAGGTCCGCCTCTCCGCCACCCGCACCGACGACGATCTGGTGATCGCGGTCGAGGATAACGGTCCCGGCATCCCGCCCGAGCGGCGTCAGGAGGCGTTCAAGCCGTTCCGCCGTCTCGATGCCGACGGCCGCAATCTGGAAACCGGCGGCGTCGGCCTTGGCCTCGCCATCGCCCGCGACATCGCGCGCGGCCATGGCGGCGACGTGAAGCTCGGCGACAGCGACCTCGGCGGCCTCAAGGCCACCATTCGCATCCCGCTCTGAGGCGTCAGTACGTCACCGTGGCGATGACGACATCGCTATAGGTTCCTGCAGCCGGCGTCGTCTGCGGCGGCACCCGGCCATAGACCGTCAGCGGCTGCGCCGCGCCCGATCCCGTGCCGCCGGCCGTCTGCCCCGCGGCCGCGCCCCAGGGCTGGGTGCGCGCCGCGTCGCGATAAAGCCCATAGGTCACATAAGCCGCCCCCAGCACCATCCGGCGCGCCGTCGGTCCCGTGCCGGTCTGCCCGTTGTTCAGCGCGACGGAATACGCCGTGCCCTGCGTGCAGGTGACGCTCACCGCGCCCGTCGCATCCAGATTGCCCGCTAGAACGCCATGCGAGCCGAAATCGACCGTCTGCGCGCTGATGAGGCAATTGTCCGGCACGACCGCCTGCACCGTGAACGGGGCCGACACCGGCGACGACAGCGTGAGGCAGTTGAACAGCGCCAGTTCGGAGTACGAGATCTTCACGTCCGCCGCGCCGAAGGTCGAAGTGTAGGTTCCCGTCGCCGCCGTCTGCTGCCCCGCCGACACACGGCCATAGATCGTGCGCGTCGCCGAAATGGAGCCGAACAGGCTGGTGTAGAGATCGATCGTCGGCGGCGTCCCCAGCAGGGCCTGCTCGATCGATCCCCACAGCGTCGTCGCGCCCAGGTCGGTCGACATGGTGTAGTTGAGCGGCGCATTGGAGGCGTTGCGCATTTGGCGCACGCCTCCCGTCGCGCCGCCGCTGCCCGCGCCGAGATTGGGGCACACCCGCACATGGCCGGTCGCCACGCTGGTGCAGGTGATCGAC
>JAKOQZ010000122.1 GCA_029778105.1 Pseudomonadota bacterium
CCGCTGGCCCATTCGCTGAATATCTCGGGCGCGCGGCACCTGATCCTCGGCGCCGAGCTGGCGGGCAATTTCGGCACGTGTCTGGACCGGCTGGAAAGCCAGATGACCGTGTGGGCCCAGGGCGGCGCCGTGCCCGGCGCGAACGATCTCGACGCGGCGCTCGCAGAGCTCAGCCCCGCGCCTATCCCGCGCCCGTTCCGCGACGGTCTGACCTGCAAGGACAAGGCGCTCTATATCTATACGTCCGGCACCACCGGCATGCCCAAGGCGGCCAATATCAGCCATCTGCGCATGCAGAACATGATGCACGCCTTCGGCGCTTCGACGAACGCGACGGCCAAGGACATCATGTACAATGTGCTGCCGCTCTATCACTCGGCGGGCGGCATCTGCGCGCTGGGCGCGGTCTTCACCGTGGGCGGATCGGTCGTTCTGCGGCGCAAGTTTTCGGCCAGCGCGTTCTGGGACGATTGCGACCGCTACAAGCCGACGCTGTTCCAGTATATCGGCGAATTGTGCCGCTATCTGCTGAACGCGCCGCCGCACCCCAAGGAGGCGGCGGGCCATCTGCGCCTTGCGATCGGCAACGGCCTGCGCCCCGAAATCTGGCCGGCATTCCAGCAGCGCTTCAAGATTCCCAAGGTCGTCGAGTTCTACGGCGCGACCGAAGGCAATGTCGCGCTGCTCAATTTCGACGGCAAGGTGGGCGCGGTGGGGCGCATTCCCAATTATGCCCGCAAGCGCTTTCCCGTCTTCATCGTCAAGTTCGATGTCGAGAACGAACAGCCGGTGCGCGATCCGGCCACCGGCTTCTGCATCGAATGCGCGCCGGGCGAGGCGGGCGAAGCGATCGGGCGCATCGACGACAACGAGCCGCGCACCAGCTTCGAGGGCTATTCCAAAGGCTCCGACACCCAGAAGAAGCTGATGACCGATGTGTTCGCCAAGGGCGACCGCTTCTTCCGCACCGGCGATCTGCTGAAGAAGGATGCGCTGGGCTATTTCTATTTCGTCGACCGGATCGGCGACACGTTCCGCTGGAAGGGCGAGAATGTGGCGACGTCGGAAGTCGCCGAGGCGCTTTCGCTGTTTCCGGGCGTGAAGGAAGCCAATGTCTATGGCGTGAAGGTCGGCGATCTCGACGGCAAGGCCGGCATGGCGGCTCTGGTCGCGACGCCCGATCTGAACGTCGCCGGTCTGCCCGCCTATCTGGAGAACCAGCTGCCCGCCTATGCCCGGCCGATCTTCATCCGCTTGCTGCAGCAGGAGATGGAGATCACCGGGACGTTCAAGCACCGCAAGGTCGAGCTGGTGAAGGAAGGTTTCGATCCGTCGGCGCTGAGCGACCCGCTCTACTGGCTCGATCCCGAAAGCAAGACCTACAAGCCGCTGACGCCCGACGCCTACGCCAAGCTGATCTCGGGCGAGGTGAAGCTCTAGCCGGCGTCAGACCGCTTCGCGCAGGGCCTTGAGGCTGTGGCGCGCCTGGCTCCAGCCGTCTGCGCCGAGCCTGTCGACGAGTTCGTCCTGCGCCTTGCGCCACAGCGGCAGCGCCTTCGCCAGAGCCTTCTCGCCGGCTTTCGAAAGTGTCTTGCGTCTGGCGCGGCCGTCTTTTGCGCTGGTCAGAAGCCCGCCGCGCTCCAGCACCTCCAGATTGCGCACCAGGGTGGTGCGGTCGATCGCCAGCCGTTCGGCCAGCTCGGTGGCGGTCGCGCCCGGGTCCGATTTCAGCGACACCAGCAGGGTGAACTGCGCTCCGGTCAGGCCGGAAGGGCCGAGATAGGACTCGAAGTGGCGCGTCACAGCGCGCGCCGCCATGCGGGCGCGCACCATCGCGCATTCCTTTCCCGGCGCTTCGAGTTCGGCGGCGTCCATCGTTTCATCCGTGCAGATGCACGGAAAAGTTAGGCGTCCTTGGCCCCGCCTGCAAGCGGCTGCCTCTGGCTTCGGCGGCGTCGCCATGAGACGGTCCTGCGAACGGCAATCGCAAGGAGCCACCCATGGAGATGCGTGAATTCGGCAAGGGCACGGGCCTGAAGATCGCCCCGCTGGTGCTGGGCGGCAATGTGTTCGGCTGGACGGCGGACGAGGCGACCTCGTTCGCGGTGCTGGATGCCTTCGTCGCGGGTGGCTTCAACGCTGTCGACACCGCGAATGTCTATTCGCGCTGGGTGCCGGGCCATGCGGGCGGCGAATCCGAAACGGTGATCGGCAACTGGCTCGCCAGCCGCAAGGCGCGCGACAGGATCGTGCTCATCACCAAGGTCGGCATGGACATGGGTGAAGCGGGCAAGGGCCTGAAGAAGGCCAACATCGTGTCTTCCATCAACGCCTCGTTGAAGCGTCTGAAGACCGATTACATCGACGTCTATCTCAGCCACGCGCCCGATGCGGAGACGCCGATCGAGGAAACGCTGGAGGCTCATCAGACGCTGATCGCGGCCGGCAAGGTGCGCGTCGCCGGCGGTTCGAATTATGACGCCGCAGGGATGAAAGCGGCGCTGGATGCGGCGGACGCCACGCATGCGCGCTACGCCGTGCTGCAGCCGATCTTCAATCTGATGGACCGCAAGCCGTATGAAGGCGAGCTGGAAGATCTCTGCACCAGGGAAGGCATCGGCGTCTTTCCCTATTACGGGCTGGCGAGCGGATTCCTGACGGGCAAATATCGTAGCGAGGCCGACTATTCAAAGAGCGTGCGCGGCGGGGGGATGAAGCGCTATCTCAATGAGAAGGGCCTGAAGGTGCTGGCGGCGCTGGATGCGGTGAGCGCGAAGACGGGCGCCTCGCTGGCGCAGATTTCGCTCGCCTGGGTCATGGCGCGGCCCTCGATCGCCGCGCCGATCGCCAGCGCCACCGGCGTCGCGCAGCTGGAAGAGCTGATGGGCGCCGCCCGGCTGAAGCTCGATGCGGAGGCGCTTTCGGCGCTGGACGCGGCCTCGGCCCCCTGAACCGTCCGCAAGGCCGGCGCGCCTGCCGGCCCTGCAGGCGCGGGCGAGGATGATCAGCGTATCCTTGCGACAGCGCCCGCGTCGGTCAAAGTCTGCATCAGCGCGTCGGCGTCTTCGCGCGACAGGCGCCGCGCCACCGCGCCGGGCGCAGCATCGACCAGATCCTTGGTTTCCTTCAGGCCGAGCTGCGTAAAGAGGCGCAGTTCCTTGATGACGGCGATCTTGTTGGGGCCGGCGTCCTCGATCCAGACCTCGTGCGGCCCGCCATTCCCCAGCGGCGCGGCGGGCGCGCGAACGGGACGGGGCGGCGGTGCTTGCGCGCCGCCGCCCCGATTGCGTCCGATGAGATAGCCGATGGCGAGGCAGCCCGCGACGATGGCGAGGAGCTGCCAGTCCATCCTATTCCGCCGCGTCCTTCTTGGTCTTGGCGGCGACTTCCTCGGCGTGCTTCTGAAGCGTCTTCATCACCGCGCCGCCCGCCGCCGCCATCAGCGCGCCGGCATTCGCCTTGGTGTGCTCGTAGCTGTCGACGCGATTGACGTTGGCGTTGTTGATCACCGGCGTCACATAGCGCTGCCACATCTCGTAGGACTTCTTGGTCTCCTCCCACGGCGCCCAGTTGTGCGCGAGCTGGAGGAAGCAGCCGAACTCGCCCTGCTTTTCCTGCAGGCGGCGGATCTGGGCGATGGCGTCGTCGGGCGTGCCGACCACGATCGTGCCTTCGCGCAGGCCGCGCTCGAGCGGGTCTTCGTTCGGGTCCTGGTTGACGTTGAGCGGCGAGAGGTTCGCGAAATACTGCGCCCACTTGTAGTAACCGAAGCGCACGTTCTCCATCGCCTTCTCTTTCGTTTCGGCGATGTGGACGGGGCCGACGAGGCGCAGCGCCTCGGGGTTCATGGCGCGGCCGTTCTCGGCGGCGACTTCGTTGGCGATCTTCCAGTTGATGCCGAGCGCGTCATAACCGCCGGCCTGGGTGGCGGCGACGCAGAGCATGCCGAAGCCGTGCTTGCCGGCCAGCTTGCCGCCCGAGGGCGTGACCGACGAGGCGACGCAGATTTCAGGATGCGGCCAGGAATAGGGCTTGAGCTGGCAGATCGCGTTTTCCAGCGTGAACCACTCGGTCTTCTGGGTGACGCGTTCGCCGTTGAAGAGCTTGAGGATCGCCTCAAGGCCCTCGACCATGCGGTCGCGCTGAACCGACGGATCGATGCCCAGCTGGAAGGCGTCGGACGGCAGCAGACCGGGGCCGACGCCGAACATCACGCGGCCGCGCGTCTGATGATCCAGCTGGATGATGCGGTTCGCCGTGGTCAGCGGGTTGTGATAGGGCAGCGAGACGACGCCGGTGCCCAGCTTGATGCGCTTGGTGCGCTCGGCGGCGGCGGCGATGAAGACTTCGGGCGAGGCGATGATTTCAAACCCCGCCGAGTGATGCTCGCCGACCCAGGCCTCTTCGTAGCCGAGGCGGTCGAGATGATCGATCAGCTCCAGATCTCGCTGGATGCACAGCGTGGGGTCTTCGTCGGTGGGATGAAACGGCGCCATGAAGATGCCGTTGCGCAGCCGGATTGCCATGGTTCTTGTCTCCCGCCGCGATCCTTCGATGGGTGCGGCTGTTATGTATTGCGAACGGGCGCGATCAAACGCCTCCGCGGGCGCGGAGGCAAGATGCCGCTTAGGATAACAATGGGCCTTGGGAATAGGCTTTCAGGCCCTCTGCACGCTTCACCTTGCCTGCATATCCGAGCTCGGCTCGGGCTTTGGCGTCGGTGGTCGTGAAGGGGCGGCCGATGAGGCGGACCATGGTGCGCGTCATCGGAGGGTCGCCTTTGGCTCCGGTGAGCCAGGCGACGCTTTCCATCACGCGACCCAAAGCCATGGCGACGCCGTAGGGAAGGCTGCGGGATTTCTCGAGGCTGAGCCCGAGGGCGTGGCCGACATCGATCAGGAAGCCGCGCATGGTGGCGGGTTCGGCGTCGTTGATGAAGTAGGCCTCGCCACCGCGTCCGTTGGCGAGGGCGAGGAGGATGGCCTCCACCACGTTGTCGACATGGCAGGTGACGTTGGCGAAATCGCCGCCGCCGATGAAGCCGAACATCCCGCGCTTCACCATGGCGGGCAGCGCTTCGGAAAAGGCGTCGCCCGCGCCCCAGATGCCGGGCGGGCGCAGCGCGATGGTGGTGAAGCCGGGGGCATTGGCGGCGCGCACGAGCTTTTCCGCAGCCGCCTTGGTGGCGATGTAGGCGGAGAAGCTGTCCGCATAGATGGGCGCGGTTTCATCCGCGCCGATAACGGGCGAGCCCTTGTCGTCCATCACAAGCGCGGCGGCGCTGACATAGATGAAGCGCTGCGCGCCTGCGCGTCTGGCGGCGTCGAGGAGCGCGCGCGTGCCCTCGATGTTGATCCGCTCGAACGGCTTGCGCGGACCGGAGAAGCGGAAATGCGCGGCGGCATGAATGACCGCATCGCAGGCCGGCAGATCGAAAGGCGGGGCGGCGAGATCGCCCATCTCGGGCGTTGCACCCAATGCGTTGACCGCTTTTGCGGCGCTGTCGGAGCGGGCGAGGGCGAAGACCTGGTGTCCTGCTGCGATGAGGGCGGGGACGAGCCTGCCCCCCAGAAATCCCGAGGCGCCGGTGACGAGGATTTTCATGCGCGAACCTTGGCGGGTTTGAGAATGACGGCCATCGCGGCATCGCGGAGCGCCGCGATGGTGCGTGGTGCGGGCGTCGTTCCGGGCGCGGCGGTGACGAAGAGCACGGCGGCGGCGTGGGCGGAGGCGGCGGTCAGATCGACGGCGGCGGCGACGGTCATTGCGAGGCCGCCCGCCGTATCGATGGTTTCCAGACGCCGGGCGAGGATGCCGCGTGCGGTGCGGATCGCCGGGATGTCGGCGCCTTGCAGATAGCGCGCGAACATGGCGGCGTAGAGTTTGGGGCGGGCGGCGGCGAAGGCGACGTAATCGACCCAGCCGCCCTTCAGCGCGCGGACAGGATCGCCGACGCCGGCCTGCTTTTTCTTGCTGTCGAGAAACTGGGCGAAGGCGACGTCCATCGCGGCGCTGAGGAGGCCGTCGGCCGTGCCGAAGTGATGGTAGAGCGTCGGCGCGGTGACGCCCGCCATGGCGCAGGCGGCGCGAGTGGAAAAGCCGCCCTCGCCCTCTGTTTCGAGCAGTTTCAGCGCAGCGGCGACGAGGTTCGAGCGGGCGTCCATGCGCGCTCTATAGCAGTGCTATACTCGGTTGTCTATAGCGATGCTATAGTCGTGGGCGCTCGTGTCCAAGACCGGCGCAATCGTGAGATCGCGCCGGAATCAGGAGGTCTTCATCCCGGGGTCTTCATGGCCCTAGTTCACGCGCCGTTCTTTGCCGGCCCAGAACGGTTCGCGCAGTTCGCGGCGGAGGATCTTGCCGGAGGGGTTGCGGGGCAGGCCTTCGATGAAATCGATGGACTTGGGCGCCTTGTACGAGGCGATGCGCGTCTTGGCGTAGGCGATGATGTCGTCGGGCGTCGCATCCGCACCCGGCTTCAGCACCACGATGCCCTTCACCGCTTCGCCCCATTTCTCGTCGGGCACGCCGATGACGGCTGCGTCGGCGATGGCGGGGTGGCTCATCAGCGCGTTCTCGACTTCGGCGGGATAGACGTTCTCGCCGCCCGACACGATCATGTCCTTCACGCGGTCGTAGATGTAGAGATAGCCCTCTTCGTCGAAGAAGCCGGCATCGCCGGTGTAGAACTTGTTGTTGACGATGGCCTTGGCGGTCGCGTCGGGCTTGCCCCAATAGCCCTTCATCACGGTCGGGGCCTCGATGGTGATCTCGCCCACCTGGCCCTGCGGCACGGGCTTGCCGTTTTCGTCCAGCACTTCGATGACGAAGCCCGGATAGGGCAGGCCGCAGGAGCGCAGCTTGCCCTTGGCGGGATCGTGCGCCTCGGGCGGCAGATAGGTGCCGGCGCCCACGGTTTCGGTGAGGCCATAGAGCTGGGTGAAGCCCGCCTGCAGCACGCGCTGGGCGTTGACCAGAACCTCCTCCGAGATCGGCGAGGCGCCGTAGAAAACGCGCGTGAGGCTGGAGAAGTCGCGCTTCTCAACGCCCGGCACGGCGATGAGGAACTGGATCACCGCCGGGACGAGGAACATCGCGTTGATGCGTTCCTTCTCGATCAGGTCGATCACTTTCACCGGATCGACCTGTTTCATGATGATGCTGGTCGCGCCCTGTCCGGTCGCCATGATGCCGGCATTGAGGCCCGCGACGTGGAAGTTCGGCATGGCGCAGAGCGCGACCTCGCCGGCCTCATACCCGCCCCAGCCGGCGCGCTGGGCATGATCGAAGAAGGAGATGTAGTTGCCGTTGGTGAGCTGCACGCCCTTGGGGTGGCCGGTGGTGCCGGAGGTGTAGAGCTGGACCACGTCGTCTTCGAGCTTGATGTCGAGCATGGGGTCGGCATCGGACTGGCTGTCGCGCCAGCTCTCGTAGACCGGCCAGTCGCCATGCGGGCCGTCGATGGCGATGAAGTGCTTGACCGTGGTGAGCTGCGCCTTGATCGGTTCGATCAGGGGAAGGAACTCCGCGCCGACGAACAGCACCTCGGCCTTTGCGTCGTTGAGGACATAGACGATCTCAGGAGGAGCGAGGCGCCAGTTGACGCCGACGACCACGACATTCGCCTTGAACGAGCCGAACACGACTTCGAAGAAGCGGTCGGAATTCATGCCGATATAGCCGATGCGCGCGTGCGGCCGGCAGCCCAGCTTGATCAGGCCGTTGGCGACCTGGCTGGCATGCCTGTCGAGACCGGCGAAGCTGGTGCGGCGGTCTTCGAAAACCTGCGCGATGGCGTCCGGGCGCGCCCTGGCCTGCGACCGCGTGATGTCGGCGCATGTCTTGATGGCGTCCAGATCGAACATGTCCTGAAGTCCCTTCCCTTGAATTTGTGTTTGTTGGGGAGAGCTTAGCGGCCCGCTTGACGCCAAGGCAAGGCGGGGCCTTGCGAACCGGGCCGCGCCGTCCAACGATGGGCGCAACAAAATACATGAGGAGATGCCATGCCCCGCCTGAAACCGCTCGACCCTTCCGAAGCGCCGCCCAAGGCGGCCGAGGCGCTGGCCAAGATGGCGCAGCTGAATGTCTTCAAGGTGATGGCGCATGGCGACGGGCTGCTGCCGGCCTTCTCGCGCTTCGGCGGCTATCTGCTGAGCCGCACCGGCCTCGACCCGCATTTGCGCGAGATCGCGATCATCCGCGTCGGCGTCTTGTCGAAGGCTTCCTACGAGGTGCATCAGCACATGCGCATCGGCCGCGACCTCGGGATGCGCGAGGCGCTGCTGGCGGCGATCCACGAAGGACCGCAGGCGGCGGCGCTGACCGCGGTCGAACGGCAGGTGATGGCGCTGACCGACGATATCGTCGCCAATGTCCGCGCGTCCGACGCCACCTACGCTCCTCTGGCGCAGATCCTGCCGGCGCAGGAGATGCAGGAGCTGGTCGTGACCATCGGCTTTTACATGCTGGTCAGCCGCTTCCTGGAGACCTTCGACGTCGAGATCGAGGCGACGCCGCCCGAAGGCAAGATCGACGTCGGCAAGGCCCGCGGATGAGCGATCGTTCCGTTTTCGGCCCTCTTCCTGATGGACGAGGAAGCGGCTTATGTGACGGGACGGACTTTGATCGTCGCCGGGGGCTCAGCGCGCTGCGCTGAATAAAATTTGGGAAACTTCACATGACGGACTCACTCGCCACCTGGATCGACGGCGCCAAGGCGCTGCTGCCCGACGCGATCAAGCTGCGCCGCACGATTCATGCCTATCCCGAGCTCGGCAATTTCCTGCCCGTGACGGTGAAGACGGTGCGCGAGGCGCTGGCCGATCTCGACCTTACCTACGAGGAAGGGCCGTCATCCTCGGGCTTCATCGCCACGCTGAAGGGTCCGGGGCAGGGGCGCACGGTGCTGCTGCGCGGCGATATGGATGCGCTGCCGATGCCGGAGGACACCGAGGTCGAGTTCAAGTCGACCGTGCCGGGCGCGATGCATGCCTGCGGCCATGACAGCCACACGGCGATGCTGGCGACCGCGGCGCGTCTGCTGCATGCCAATCGCGACAAGCTGTCGGGCACCGTGAAGTTCATGTTCCAGCCGGGCGAGGAAGGCCATTTCGGCGCGGTGAAGATGATCGAAGACGGCTTGCTGGATCGCGGGCCCAAGCCCGACGGCGCGTTCGCCATGCACATCACGCCCAATATCCCGACCGGGGTATTCGGGGCCAAGGCGGGCCCCTTCATGGCGGCGACGGACGAGGTCCACATCACGATCTGGGGCAAGGGCGGCCATGCCTCCTCGCCGCAGCATGCGCTGGATCCCGTGCCGATCGCCTGCGAGATCGTGCTGGCGCTGCAGAACATGGTGACGCGGCGCATCAACCCGTTCGACCCCGTCATTCTGACCATCGCCCAGATCAACGGGGGCACCACCACCAACGTGATCCCCGAGACGGTCGTTCTGGGCGGCACGCTGCGCTCGGTGTCGGAGGATTCGCGCAAGGCCGCCAAGGAGGGCATCCAGCGTGTCGCCAACAATATCGCCAAGGCGCATGGCGCCTGGGCCGAGGTGAACCTGATCGAAGGCTATGACGTGACGGTCAACGACGCGCGCATGGTCAACCTCGCGGCGAAAACCTCGCGCGAAATGCTGGGCGACCACAGCTTCTTCACCATGCCCGCCCCGGTGATGGGGGCGGAGGACTGGAGCTATGTGCTGCAGAAAATCCCCGGCTGCATGGTGTTTCTGGGCGTTGCGCCGGCGGGATGCGATCACAACACAGCGGCGCCGTGCCACTCCAACAAGATGCAGCTGGAAGAAAGCGCGATGGCGCACGGCGTTGCGCTCTATGCCGCCGTGGCCGAACGCTTCCTGGACCGCGGCTTCGACTAGGCCGCCGCGTCCGCCGCTTTGAAACGGGCGATCTGCTCGTCCCGCGCCTTGATTAAGGCGGGACGGGCAGTGGCGCGAGCGACATAGGCCTTGGTGGTCGGGAAATCCTTCAGCCCGTCGAAGCGGTCGACGAGGCGGAGGAGGTCGGCCATCAGGATGTCGGCGATGGAGAAGGAGCCGGCCAGCCAGTCGCGCTTGCCGATGACCTTTTCAAGATGGGTGAGGCGCGTTGTCAGCCAGCCGTCGGTGCGCTCCCAGGCCGCGCCCTGCCTGTCGTTCGAGAACTGGTGGATCGACCAAGGGACGGTGACCATCTCCATCGAGTTGAGGCCGGCGATCAGCCATTCGACGGCTTCGACGCGGGCCTTCGTATCGGTGGGGAGAAGTTTGGCGCTCTTCTCGCCGAGATAGAGCAGACACGCGCCGCTTTCGAAGACCGAGATCTCGCCATCCGTCAGCCAGGGCACCTGACCGAAGGGCTGATGCGCGAAGTGTTCCGGGCCGCGGTCGCGGAAGGGTGTGGTTTCGACGCGGTAGGGCAGCCCCGCTTCTTCCAGCGCCCAACAGATGCGGACATCGCGCACATAGCCGCGCGGCGGTTCGGGTACCCAATCATAGGTGACGACGGTGAATTCGCTCATCAGAGAGCCTCCACATACTGGATGAAGCCGGATTTTTTCGCGATCCTGTCGTAAAGCTGCTGGCCGGTGACGTTGGTTTCTTCGGTGAGCCAATGCACGCGCTCGCCGCCGATGGCGCGCACGACCGTGTAGACGTGCTCGATGAGGGCGCGACCGATGCCGGTTCCGCGCTGGTCCACATCGGCGTAGAGGTCCTGCAGATAGCAGCTGGGGCCTTCCAGCCAGAAGCTGCGATGCATGATGATGTGGACGAGGCCGCAGGGCTTGCCGCCGACTTCCGCGAGATAGCCGAACATCGGCTCGTCCGGGTCGAACAGGCGCGCCCAGTTGAGATCGTAAAGCGATGGCGGTTTCGAGGTGCGGTAGAATTCGATGTAGAGCGCCCAGAGGCGTTGCCATTCGTCGCGGTCGGCGGGCGTGAGGGGCCGCACGGTCACGGAACCTTTCACGGAGGTGACGTCGAACAGTTCGCGTTTCAGCCCGTAGGGCATCGCCATCGCTTCACTCCCTGTACCGCCCGCCTATAGTGCGCCCGATAAAAACAGGAAGCGCCGTGACGGACGAAATCATCTTCCACCATTATCCGACATCACCTTTCAGCGAGAAGGTGCGCCTGGCGTTCGGCATGAAGGGCCTGAAATGGCGGGCGGTGGTGCAGCCCTCGATCATGCCCAAGCCGCATCTGACGGCGCTGACCGGCGGCTACCGCAAGATCCCGGTGATGCAGATCGGCGCGGATATCTATTGCGATACGCAGATCATCCTCAGCGAGATCGAGCGCCGTGTGTCCGATCCGCCGATCATGCAGGGCGGGATGGGGCAGGCGATCGGCTTCTGGGCCGACCGGGTGTTCTTCCAGGCGAGCGTGCCGCTGATCTTCGGCGCGCTGGGCGACAAGGTGGACCCGGCCTTCAGGAAGGACCGCGAGGCTCTGTCGGGGCGGCCGTTCGACGTGGCGCAGATGAAAGCGGCCGTGCCGATCATGCGCGAACAGTGGCGGGCGCATGTGGGGTTCATCGACAGCGCATTGCAGTCGGGCGGCGGGTGGATCGGCAACGGCCCGGGCATCGAGGACATCCACGCCCATATGAATGTGTGGTTCGTCGCGAACTTCGTGGCCGACGAGGCCGCGCGGCTGCTGCCCGAATTTCCGCGCGTGCAGGACTGGTACGCGCGCATGAATGCGATCGGGCACGGCACGCCGACGCCGATGACGCCGGAAGAGGCGGTGGAGATCGCCAAGGCCTCCACACCGCATGACGCGGAACATGAGGACGGGCATGAGCCGAACGGCCTGAAGCCGGGGCAGGCCGTGACCGTGATGGCCGACGATTACGGGCGTGATCCGATCAAGGGCACGCTCGTCGCCTCGTCGGCGCATCGCATCTCCATCGCGCGCAACGATCCGGCGGTGGGGGACGTGGTGGTGCATTTCCCGCGCGCCGGGTTCTGGGTGCTGCCCGGATGAGGCGGCCTCAGCTGCGTTCGCGCACCTGGCGCGGTTCGTAGATCGCCCAGTGGCGGCCGGACATGATGCGGCGGGCATGGCTGACGATCTCGAAATCGAGGGTCACGATGAGGTGGCCCTTGCTCTCGACATTCTCCACGACGATGGCGCGCGTTTCGACGGGTTCGCCGTCACGCAGTTGGCCATGATTGCGGATGCGGCTCTCGACGTGAATCCAGGGGCCGAGTTTGACGTTGTTGCCGAGGATGTAATTGGCGCGGCGCACCAGCCAGCCGGGATTGCAGATCGCGCCGTTCTCGAAGGTCGCGCCCGGTTCGCGCACGTCGGCGAGATGCTGGGCGCCGTCGGCCCTGGTGTAGGTCTCGACCATCGTGCCGAGGATCTGGCCGGGTTTGAGGCTTTCCATCGAGGCTTTGGGGCGAGACGCGTAGTCTGGCAGGTCCGCGGTGCCGATGCCGGCCGGGTCGGGCGCGTCGTCCAGCTTCCACGCGGTGCCGGTGGCGCAGGTGACGCCGCGGGCCGAAGCGGTGAGAGCGAGGCGGTCGGCGCCGTCCGCGTCGCCCGTCACCGTCACGTCGTCGCCGTCATAGACGGGCTTGCCGAAGCGGGCCTGCATGCCGCCGCCGTTCAGCCAGGCTTCGCCCCAGAGCGCAATGGGCGCGTGCGCCATATAGGCGAACACATCGACGCCCGGCACCAGACCGCCGGTGAAGCCGAAGCGCGAGGCGACGGCATCATCGTGGATCTTGTTCTCGCTCTCGCTCGCCGTGTTGAAGGCGGTGAGGCGGTGGTGGAGGGTCATGATCGGATATTCCCCATTTTGTCATCCCGGCCTTGAGCCGGGACCCAGGGTGGCTGGTGCCGGTGCTTGTTGCCCCTGGGTCCCGGGTCTGCGCTGCGCTTCGCCCGGGATGACAGTTTTTACTGAAAGCCCACCATCACCTTGCACTGGGTGGTGGGCTTCCGGAGCGCCTCGAAGGCGTCGGGGAGTTGGTCGAGGGTGATGCGGTCGGTGATCATGTGCTGCACCTCGACGCGGTCCTTGGCGATCATCTCGATCACGTAGTCGAAATCGGCGGGGCGGTAGCCGAGAACGAATTGCAGGGTGAGTTCCTTGACCACGCCGATGACGGGCAGGATCTGGTCCATCTGCTGGCAGACGCCGGCGACGACGATTTTCGCGCCGCGCGGGGCGTCCATCATCACCGCGTTGAGGAGGCCGGGCGCGCCGACGCATTCGAAGATGATGTCGGGGCCTTTGCCGGCGATGGCCTGAACCTGGGCGGTGAGCGACTGGTTGGGATCGATGGCGTCGGTCGCGCCGAAGCGGGCGGCGGTGGCTTTGCGGTTTTCGGCGCGTTCCGAGACGATGACGTGACGGGCGCCGAGGAAACGCGCCCACAGCATGACGGCGAGGCCGACCGGGCCGGCGCCGATGACGAGGACGGTCGCGCCGCGCTCCATTTTCGCCATGTCGACAGCATGCAGGCCGACGCAGAGCGGCTCGATCAGGGCGCCTTCTTCCGATGAGACGATATCGGGCAGCGCGTGCGCGCCATTGGCGCCGATGGTGACGTATTCGGCATAGGCGCCGTGGTGCTGGCCGAGGCCGATGCCCTTGGCGGCCGTGCAGGCGCCGAAGGTCGTGTCGCCGCGCTTGCAGGCCTCGCACACGCCGCACTGGATATAGGGGAAACCGGCGACGCGCTGGCCGGTCTTGAACCTGCCCTTGAGGGCTGAGCCGATCTCGATGATTTCGCCCGAGAATTCATGGCCCATCACGCTGCCCACCGGCAGAGCCGAGATCGAGTGCGACTCGGTCATGTGCAGATCTGAGCCGCAGACGCCGCAGTGATGGACCTTGAGCAGCAGCTGGTGCGGCTCAGGCCTCACGTCGTCGATGGTTTCGATTTCGAGCTTGCGATCGGGGCCTTTGAAGACGGCGGCGCGCATGGGGTGTTCCTTCCTGAATGTTGTTATGCGCGGGAGCAGACAGGAGCGCGAGGGCCGCCGCAAGAGGCCAGTTCCGGGGGTTGAAGTGGTAGGATGTAATACCTATATTGCCGGTCTGGGGGATTTCCCCGTTGGAGGGGAGGAGGAGGGGGGAGGGGGTGGAAAAAATCGGAAACAACCCCACCCCGTGGTGGCCGGTTCCGAATCTCGCTCGGCTTTTGTCGCGGGCGTGGCGTGGGTTAAGCTCGCGCCACAACGACATCAAGAAACCTAGGGAAACGCACATGAATATCGCCGTCACGCCGGCCGATCTGCCGCCTTTCAAGCCGCTGCCGATGCTGCCGCCCAAGACCCGCGCCGAAAAGCGCGCCGACGGATCGTGGCTGATCGCCAGCGAATACGAGCTGGGGCCGATGCACCGCTCGATCCCGCATCTGCTGGAAGAGCGCGCGGCGGAGCATCCCGAGCGCAATCTCATCGCGCAGCGCGAAGTGGGGCCGGATCTCAAGACCGGCGCGTGGCGCTTCATGACCTATGGCGAAGCCAATGCGAAGGCGAACCAGGTGGCGCAGGCGCTGCTGGATCGCGGCATGGGGCAGGGTGACGGGGTGATGATCCTGTCGGCCAATTCCATCGAGCACATGGTCATGATGCTGGGCGCGATGAAGGCCGGCGTGCCGGTCGCGCCGGTGTCGGTCGCCTATTCGCTGTTCTCGGGCGATCACGGCAAGCTGCGCCATGTCTTCAATCTGGTGAAGCCGAAGATCGTCTTCGCCGATCACGGCCCGCTCTACGCCAAGGCGCTGGGCGTGCTGAAGGACAGCGGTGTCGAGATCGTGACGGTCGTGCCCGCGCCGGATCTTGAGCAGACGTCCTATGACAGCCTGCTGCAGACGAATGTCGGCCCCGCCGTCGCCGCCGCGATGGAGACGATCGGCCACGACACGATCGGCAAATACCTTTTCACCTCGGGCTCGACGGGTCTTCCCAAGGGCGTGATCCAGACCCAGCGCATGATGTGCGCGGTGATCGCGGGACAGGAATCGCTGCGCTCGGAAGAACCCGACCCGAACGATCCGCCCCAGGGGCTGGAGTGGATGCCCTGGAACCACATCTCGGCCGGCAATATCAGCTTCAACGGCAATCTGAACGCGGGCGGCACGGTCTATCTCGACGCCGGCAAGCCGGTGCCCGGCCTGTTCGACGAGACCATCCGCAATCTCTATGAAGTGTCGCCCATCGTTTTCGGCAGCGCGCCCATCGCCTTCGCCATGCTGGCCGACGCGATGGAGAAGGACGAGAAGCTGCGCGCCAGCTTCTTCCGCAAGCTGAAATATATGGGCTATGGCGGCGCGACGCTGAGCCAGGACATCTCCGACCGCCTGCAGGCGCTGGCCATCGCCGAGACCGGCATGCGGATCGGCTTCACCACGATGTATGGCGCGACCGAGACGCAAGGCGTCACCGTGGTGAGCTGGCTGACCGACCGTGTCGGCCTCATCGGCCTGCCGCTGCCGGGCCTGACGCTTAAGCTGGTGCCGAACGGACAGAAGCTTGAGGTCCGCGTGAAGGGGCCGACCGTCACGCCGGGCTATCTCAACCGGCCCGATCTCACGGCCGAGGCGTTCGACGAAGAGGGCTTCTACAAGCTGGGCGATGCGGCGAAGTTCGTCGACGAGCGCGATCCCAATCAGGGTCTCGTCTTCGACGGGCGCGTGACGGAGGACTTCAAGCTCTCGACCGGCACATGGGTGTCGGTCGGCACGCTGCGCACCGACGTTCTGGCGGCCGCTTCGCCGTTGCTGCAGGACGCGGTGATCGCCGGGCAGGACAAGCACTTCATCGGCGTGCTGGCCTGGCCGAACGTCTCGGCGGCGCGCGGCATCGCGGGGCTGCCGGCCGATGCGCCGGTGGCCGAGGTGCTTGCCTCTGGGACTGTGCGGGCCTTCCTCAAGGAGCATCTCGGCGCGCACAACAAAAAGGCGGGTGGGTCGTCGGGCCGTATCGCGCGGGTCATCCTGATGGCCGAGCCGCCTTCGATCGACGGGCACGAAATCACCGACAAGGGCTACGTCAACCAGCGCGCCACTCTTGAGCGCCGGCACGCTCTGGTGGAAAAGCTCTACGCCGCTGCGCCGGATGACGATGTCATCGTGATCTAGGCTGCGGGGCTGCGAGGAGATTTCGGCTTGTGAGTATGGGGGCACTTGAAGACCGCGCGGACGGCATGAGGCCGCCCGCGCCGCAGCGGATCGAGGCGCGGCTGATGCCCTGGGCGGCGGGACTGGGCGTCGTGTCGTGGGCCTTCGCCCTGCTGGTCGGCCTGGTGGTCTTCTATTTCGGGCTGGTGATGGGCTCCATCGTGCCCTGGCTCGCGCTGCCGATCACCGTTCTGGGCATTCTCGCCGCGCTCTTCTGCGGCTGGCGGCTGTGGCGTGCGATGGGCGTCCGCAGGGCCGACGCCCCGGTGCTGACGATCGGCCCCGAGGGCTTCCACGACACGCGCATCGGCCAGCTCATCCCCTGGCGCGAGATCGAAAGCCTCACCCCGGACCAGCCCGGCACACGCACGTTTCTGAGGATCGCGGCGCGCGAGCCCCGCCGGTTCGTAGGCCGCCGGGTGCGGCTGCCCCGTGACGGCGTGCTGGTTTCCTCGCTCTCCGAACTGGATGTCGCGCCCGACGCGCTGATTGTCGCCGCGCGGGCACATCTTACCGCGGCTTAAGATCCGTTAACGAACGAGAAACCTTCACCGTCCCACTTTCCGTTCATGGCTGTGCTCCCGTGCCAACCGGGGATCATCAGGAGAGCGCCATGTTAAGCGCAGGGGACTTTCAGGATCTCGCGTTCTGGCTGATCGACGCTCATGGAGCCGATGCGCTCTCGTGGGCCGATCGGGCGATTGCGGAACTCGACCTTCAGGGCGACGAGGAGCGTGCCGAGCTGTGGCGCATGCTCCGCTCGGTCGCGGACGACATGATCGCGGGGCGTCTGGACCCGCGCAAACGTCCGACGCTGCACTAAGCGTCCCGGCATGCTAGAGACGTCTCCGCCACACGCGGGGACGCCATGCTCGACGCCACCTTAGACGCCATCCTGAAGCAGATGGCCGCCAATCCGACGCCACGAATGTGGGAGGTCGGCGCGCCGCAGGCCCGCGCGATGTTCGCCGGCATGCGCGAAATCTTCGAGCCCAAGGGCGTGCCCATCGGCCGTATCGACTCTGTCGAAATCCCGGGGCCTGGCGGGCCGCTGGCCGCGCGCATCTATACGCCCGTCGGCCTGACGGGCCGCGTCACGCCGGCCTGCGTCTACTATCACGGCGGCGGCTGGGTGATCGGCGATCTCGACACGCATGATGGCATCTGCCGCCAGCTCGCCAATGAGAGCGGCTGCCGCGTGGTCGCGGTCGACTACCGGCTCGCGCCCGAGAACAAGTTTCCCGCCGCCTTCGACGATGCCTATGCGGCGCTCGTCTGGACGGAAGCCAACGCCAGCGACCACCAGATCAATCCCAACCGCCTTGCGGTGGCGGGCGATAGTGCCGGGGGCAATCTCGCGGCCGCCGTCGCGCTGCACACAAGGGCGAAAGGCGGGCCGCAGCTCAAATACCAGGTGCTGTTCTATCCGGTGACGCAGGCGCGGGCGCAGACGGCTTCGATGAGCGAACTGGCGAGTGGATACTTCCTGGAAAAGGCGGCGATGGACTGGTTCTGCGACCAGTATCTTCCCGCCGGCGCCGACGCGAACGATCCGCGTGTGTCGCCGTTGGCGGCGAAGGATGTGTCGGGCGTGGCGCCGGCTTATGTGCTGGTCGCCGGCTTCGATCCGCTGAAGGACGAGGGCAAGCAATATGCCGCCAAGCTGAAGGCGGCCGGTGTCGCTGTGGATTTTATCGAGTACGACTCGATGGTTCACGGGTTTTTGGGAATGGGCGGGATGGTGCCGCAGGCGGGGCAGGCCCTGCGCGAGGCCGGCCGCGCCCTGGCGAACGCCCTCGCCTAAAGCCCCAGTTTTCCGGGATTCATGATGCCGTTGGGGTCGAGCTCGGCCTTCAGCGCGCGCAGGATTCCCATGGATTTCGGCCCCTTTTCCGCAGCCATCCATCTGGCGTGATCGGTGCCGGCGCCGTGGTGGTGGGAGATGGTGCCGCCGTGGGCCGCGATGGCGTCGGATGCGGCAGTTTTGATGGCGTGCCACTGGGCGATTTCGGCCTCAAGTCCGCCTGTGGGGCGCCGCCAGAGATAGGTGAAATAGAGGCTCGCGCCGTCGTGGTAGGAGTGGCTGATATGGGCGAGGCAGAGGCCTTTTCCGGCGACTTTGGCCATGGTCTCCAGAAGTGCCGCCCGCACCGCCCGGTAGAGGCCCGGAATGTCGGCCCATGAGGCGGCGGTCTCGAGCGTGTCGACGCCGAGCCCCCGGTCCATCAGCGGGTCGCGCAGATAGGGGCCGTGGAACCGGCCCTTGAACCAGCGGTTCGCCGGTGCCGCGCCGACGCCCAGCGCGCCGTGCCGGCGGGCGATCTCGGCGATGCGGGCGCGGGCATAGGCGACGAGCGCCGTATCGCCCTCGGCCCCGGCGATGAGGGCGCATTTCGCGCCGCCGAAGCCGCGCAGCTTCAGATAGGCGTCTTCGACCTTGTGCATCGCCTTGGGCGGGCTGGTGAGGCGCGACAGGGCGCCGAAGAAATGGGTCTCGTCCTCGTCCGACAGGCGCAGCGAGGCGACCGGGATTTCCGCCTGCACGATCTCGCGGACCGCCTCGCGCCCGGCCTCGAAGGAACGGAAGAGATAGGCGCGGTAGTCGCGCGCGGTGGGGCGTTCGTGGACGGCGAAGGTCGCCTCGGTGATGAGGCCGAGCGTGCCCTCGGAGCCGGCGACGAGATCGGTGAAGCGGGGGCCGGCGGAGGAGGCGGGAAAGCCCTCGGTCGACCAGGGGCCGGTGGGCGTGGCGAGCCTGGCCGAAACCAGCCAGTCCTCGGCCTTGCCGTAGCGGTTGGACTGCTGGCCCGCGCCGCGCGCCGCGATCCAGCCGCCGAGCGTGGAGAATTCGAAGCTCTGCGGGTAGTGCCCGAGCGTGACGCCCTCGGCGTTCAGCTTCTGCTCCAGGAAGGGGCCGTAGATCCCGGCCTCGGCGGTGGCGCGCAGCGAGGCGCGGTCGACGGCGATCAGCCGGTCGAGCCGGGTGGTGTCGATGACGATGACGCCGCGATGCGCGCCCTTGAGCGGGGTGACGCCGCCGACGACGGAGGTGCCGCCGCCGAAGGGCACGACGGCGAGCCCGGCCTTGCCGGCGATTTCGACGGCGCGCTGACAGGCCGCGGCGTCTTTGGGATAAACGATGGCGTCGGGCGTCGGATCGAGGCGCCCGGCGCGCAGGTCAAGGAGATCGCGATAGGAATCGCCGCGCGTGTGGAAGGCGCGGTCTTCGGGCGTCAGGCCGACATCGCAGCCCGCCTGCTGGAACGGGGCGAGATCGCCGAAGGCGAGCGAGGACGAGGCGAGCTTGCACTCGGCGAGCGGCTTTGCGGGCGTGTGCGGCAGCGGGCCTGAGCCCAGGGCCTCGGCCAGAAAGCTCCAGAGCTTGTCGACCCCGGCGACATTGTCGTCGTGCCGGGCGAAGCCCCAGCCGTTCCAGCGCAGCGTCGAGCGGTCGAGCGTCATGGGTCCCTCAGATGCGGAGCGTCAGCGCGCCCGGCAGGATTTCGAATGTCGCCGGCAGGCGCATGCCGCCTTCGCCGTCGCGTTCGGCGAAGACGGGCGCGGCCTGGTCCGGCGCAGGCGTGGCGGTCACGCGCCGGCCCCGGATCACGGTGACGTTGGGGTGCGTGACATGCGCCCCGGTGTAGATGTCGTTCATGCGCGCGATCATGTCGCGGGTCTTCGTCTCGGCGATCACCACGACATCGAACAGGCCGTCGGCCGGATCGGCGGCGGGCGCGATCATCATGCCGCCGCCGAAGAAGCGTCCGTTGCTGACGGCGGCGGTGGAGAGCGAGAGGGTTTCGTCGAAGACGTCATCGACCGTCAGCCGCACGCGCCACGGGCGGAAGCCGAGCGCCGCCATGGTGGAATGCCATTTAAAGGCGAAGGGGCCGCCGAACCATTTGGCGATGCGCGCGCGGTTGACCCGCGTGACGACATCGCCGGAGAGGCCGAAGCTGGCGATGTTGACGAAGTGCCGCGTCGCGGATGCGCCGGCATCGTCGATATAGGTGACACGGCCCAGATCGAGCGGCCGGGGCGATGCGTCCTTGAGCGCGGCGATGGCTTCGAGCACGTCGCCGGGCGCGCCGAAGCTCTTGCGGAAATCGCCGCCCGATCCGTTCATCGCGAAGCTGAATTCGGCGGCCGGATTGACCGCCGCGCCGTTGTCGAAGAAGCCGTTGACGGCCTCGTTCAGCGTGCCGTCGCCGCCGATGGCGACGATGCGCGTGGCGCCCCGGGCGAGCGCCGCCCGGGTGAGCCGTTCGCCGTCGCCGGGCGCTTGCGTCAGAACGATCTCGGCCCCGCCCAGCGCGGCGTCCAGCGCCCCGCCGATCTCGGCGATGCGTCCGGCCGTGCGTCCGCCGCCCGATTTCGGGTTGACGACCGCGACGACGCTCACGCCGCCTTGCCCCATTGGAAATGCGCGGCGACGGCTTCGGTCTGGCGCGCGGTTTCCTCGGCGCTCCAGCGCAGTTCCGCGGCCATGATCGCGGCGATGCGGGAGATCGTCTCAGCACCCGGATCGCCGAGTGTGCCGATGCCGGTGCGGCGGAACACCACGTCTTCCAGCGTCAGCGCCATTTCGCGGCGGATCGCATAGACCGCCTCGGCGCCGCAATCGGGAAGCGCCGGGCTGAGGCGCGTGAGCAGGGCATGATCGCCGTTCGCGGCGGCGATCACGTCTTCGGCGGCCCGTCCGTAATTGCGGGCGAGATTGGCGACGACCTCGCCCTCGATATGGCGGTGAACGGCCTGAAGGCCGCGCACGAAGGCCGCGAAATTGCCGGTGGAGACGCCGCCCAGCGGCGTGCGATCGGTTTTGGCGCGCCGGGGACGGCGGCCGAGCCGGCGCTCGATCATGTCGACGGCCTGGGCCGCGACATGGCGCGAGGTGGTCCATTTGCCGCCCAGCGCCGAGATGAGGCCCTGCTCGCCGTCCTGGGCGTGGTCGATGATCTCGGCCTTGCGGCTTTTCTTGTAGCTGCCGCCTTCGGCGCCCGGCGCGCTTTCGTCGATCAGCGGCCGGACGCCGGCATAGGCGTGGATGACGTCGGCGCGGGTGAGGTTGGCGGAGGGCAGGCCGGTGTTCACCGCCGCGATCATCTTGTCGATGTCGGCATCGGTGGGCGTCACCCGGTCGGGCGATCCTTCGAATACGTCGTCGGTGGTGCCGACGATGGCGTGGCCGCGCCAGGGCAGCACGAAGAAATGGCCGCTGCCGACGAA
>JAKOQZ010000123.1 GCA_029778105.1 Pseudomonadota bacterium
CGAAGCTCGCGAGGAAGAGCGCAACAAGGACGAGAATGCGGGCCATGGACTCAAAGCAACGCCGGTGCTGCCGCACACTGGCCCGCGCGCCGCGCCAAATCATCGAAAGGTTAAAGTGAGGGTTAACCCGCGGCGCTCAGACCGCTTTTTCCTCAAGCGGCAAGGTAAACCGCACGATCGTTCCGCGGCCCGGCGCGCTCTCGATCGCCAGCGCGCCGCCGCCCAGATCGACGAGCGCCTTGGCGACCGCGAGCCCCAGCCCGGTTCCCCGCGCGGCGTCGCCGCCATTGCGATCGAGCTGGACGAACGGCTTGCCGAGTTTGGGGATGTCGGCCGGGTCGATGCCGCAGCCGGTGTCTTCGACCGCCACCACCGCGAAGCCGCCGTGGGTGCGCGCGCGGATGCGTGCCGCGCCGCCGCGCTCGGTGAACTTCACCGCGTTCGACAGGAGGTTGAGCAGCACGCGCTTCACGGCGCGCGGGTCGGCCGATGCGGTCAGGTCATCCGGCACATCGACCAGCAGCTTGACGCCCTTGTCCTGGGCGCGCGGCCCCGCCATGCGGATCGCTTCCGCCGCCGCCGAGGCGACATCCAGCCGCTCGGGCTCCAGCCGGATTTCCCCGGACTCGATCTTGGACATGTCGAGAATGTCGCTGATCAGCTCCAGAAGGCCCTGGCCGCTGGTCACCACGTCGCGGGCGTACTCGACATATTTGGGATGGCCCAGCGGCCCGAACAGCTCCGCGCCCATGATCTCGGAAAAGCCGATGATCGCGTTGAGCGGCGTGCGCAGCTCGTGGCTCATATTGGCCAGGAACTCGGTCTTGGCGCGGTTCGCCTCCTCGGCGCGCTGCTTCTCGGTCTCCAGCCTGCCGGTCAGCTTGGTCAGCTCGATCGCCTGGCGCTCCAGCAGATCCTGCGATTTCTCCAGCCCCTTCACCGCCTCGCGCAGCTCAAGTTCGCGGCGGATGAGTTCGGCCTCCTGGTTCTTCATCGTCGTCACGTCGGTGAAGACGCTGAGTTCGCCGCCGTCGGAGGTCGTGCGGTGCGAGGCGTGCAGCCAGCGCCCGTCGATCAGCAGCAGCTCGTCGCTGCCGTCGGGCAGGCCTTCCAGCTTGCGCACCTGCCAGCGCTGCGGGTTGCCGCTTGTCGAGGCCGCTTCGCCGGGCTCGAGCAGCGAACCCATGACCGAACTGCGCGCCGCGCCGGGCTCGGCGTCGATATCGGCGAGGCCGGTGAATTCGCGGAAGCGCCGGTTGCAGATCGCGAGCCGCTGGTTGCGGTCCCACAGCACGATTCCCTGCGGCGCGTTTTCGATGGTTTCGCGCAGGCGCACTTCGGCGGCGGCGCGGCGGGCTTCGGCTTCGCGTTCGTCGTTGATGTCGGCGGCGACCCCCGAAATCACCGCGCCCTCGCCCGGCTGCAGCACGAAGCGCACCCACGTCCAGCGGCCCTCGCCATGGGCGAGGCGCACGGCGGCGCTGGACGGGCGGCGCGAGCGCCGGGCCATGTCCAGCGCGTGGCGGAGCGGGGGAGCATCCTCCGGATGGACGAGGCGCATGAACTCGCTCCACCCCGTCACGCCGGCCGGCGCCGCATTGCCCATCAGCTCGACCAGCGAGGGCAGGATCTTGACCGTGTCGGCGGCGGGATTGAACTCGGCGACGCCCGCCCGCGCCCCGCTGATCGCGGCGACATAGCGCTGCTCGCTTTCTTTCAGGGCATGGCGGGTGAAGGCGACCTGACGCGACTGGTTGGTCAGCGCCGCCGCCAGGATCGAGCCGACCGCGATCGGCCCGGCGATCAGCATGGCGAACAGCCAGATCGACCCGAACCAGGGCGCCAGCGGCGCATCGGTCGTCTGCGAGGCTGCGATCGTGGCGCCGTAGCCGGGCACATAGGCGGTGGAGACCAGCGCCTGACCCTCGCCCGCCGGCACGTATTTGATTCCCGGCCGCCCGTCCGAACTCGACGCGGGCGAGAAGGGCAGGGCGACGCCCAGCGCGCTGGCCGGCATCGGCTTGCCGTCCCGGACGCCCGAGACGATCCGGTTTTCATAGTCGGTCACCACCACCGACAGATCGGGGCTGTACGAGCCGATCCGCTCGGCCAGTTTCGCCGAGTCGATCAGCGCAATGGCGATGCCGTCGAATTTCCCTTCGCCGTTCTGGATACGCACGAACAGCGCGATCGGGCTGGCGCCCAGCTTGGGATCGGCGAACGGCCCGACCATGCGGATCAGCTTGCCGTCATCCTTGATGAAGGCTTCATAGAACGCCTGGTTGGTGAAGAACTGGGGATAGGCCGCCTTGCCGGTCTTGCTGGCGCGCAGCATGCCGTCCGGCCCGAGCAGGACGATATTGACGATCAGCGGCTCCAGCCGGGTCAGCGTCGCCAGCGCCGCTTCCGATCCGGCCCCGCCAGAGCGGGAGGCGCTGACCGCAAGCGACAGGATGCGTTCGGTGCCTTCCAGCACGTCGCGCACCGCCATCGAGGCGCTCCACGCCACGTCGGTGATGCGCAGCTCGGCGGCGCGCAGCTGCACCTGATGATCGCGCCGCACCTGCAGCAGCACCGCCGCCGCGATGGCGATGATGATGAGAGCGGCGAGGATCAGCGCGCTTTTGGGATCGGCCCGCAGCCAGGCGGGCAACCGGGCGCGCGGCGGCGCAATGGAGTCGACGGCTGGAAAAGCCGTTCGCTCGATCTCCCTCGCCTTGGTCCCCGCCGCCATAACCGTCCGTGATCTGCGCCGGTCCCGCCCCGAACGATCCGGCGCTTTCGAATCGTTAAGCAACAATTAGGTCCGCGCGGACTCATGTCACGCGCGAATCGCTGCCGAGTCCTTAACGAGTGGTTACTTTCGGTAGGCGTGACTCAAAAGACTCACCCGAGCGCCCGAGTCGCGATCTCGAACAGGTTCTTCGACAGCCCCTCGGTCCGCGCGACCCGCTCGATCTCGCTCTTCATCGCCCCGGCGATCGCGGGCGCGAAGCGGCGCCAGCTTTCGAACGCGCCGAACAGACGGGCGGCGACCTGCGGGTTCACCTTGTCCATCGCCAGCGCCTGATCGGCGACGAACGCGAAGCCGGAGCCGCCGGCGTCGTGGAACGCCAGCGGATTGCCGGTGGCAAAGGCCGAGACCAGCGCACGGAAGCGGTTGGGGTTCTCCAGCGAGAAGTGCGGGTGCGCGGTCAGGCGCTTCACCGCATCCAGCGTGCCGGGGCGTGTCGAGACCGCCTGCACGCTCATCCACTTGTCCATCACCAGCGGATTGTCCTTCCAGCGCGCCTCGAACGCATCGAGCGCCTGCTGGCGCTCCGGCACGTCGAGATGGGTCAGCACGCCGAGCGCCGCCATGGCGTCCGTCATGTTGGTGGCCGATGCGAACTGGGCATGGGCGAGACGTGCGGCATCGGCTCCGCCGCCGGCGGCCAGCAGTCGCAGCAGCGCGCCGCGCAGCGCACGCTGACCGGCCTGGGCGGCGTCGGGCACGAAGGGCGCATCGGTCGCGGTCTTGCGATAGGCGTCGGATAGCGCGCCGCCCAGCGCCTTGCCGGTCTCGGCCATCAGGAAGCTGCGCGCCCGGTGAGCCGCGGCGGCATCCGCCGCGCCGGCCGGCATCGCCTGCAGCAGGTCCGAGACCGAAGGCGGGGTCAGCGCCAGCGCGGCGAAGGCCGGGTCGCGCGCGGCGTCGGCCAGGATCAGCGCATGGGCGTCGATCAGCGCCGTGTCGGCTTTCAGCGCGCGTCCCGACGCGGCATCGGCCGCCAGCGCCAGCAGATGTCGCTCGGCATATTGCTGGCCGGCCTCCCAGCGGTTGAAGAGGTCGCTGTCGCGGCCCATCAGGAACGCGCGATCCGCATCGGAAAGATCCAGCGTCCACTTCACCGGCGCGGAAAAGCCGCGGCCGATCGAGGGCACCGGCTTTTCCGCGACGTTCACAAAGCGGAAGGTCTGCGTCGGCTCGGTCAGCGAGATCACGCGCTCGGTCCCGGCCGGCGCATTCTCGCCCTCAAGCTGCAGCGGCAGGTCGCCGCCATCCGCACCGACAAGACCCAGCCGCACCGGAATGACCAGCGGCCGCTTCACCGGCTGGCCGGGCGTCGGCGGACAGCTCTGCGTCAGCGTCAGCGTGAAGGTCTGCGCCTCGGCGTCATGGGCGGTTTCGGCCTTCACCTCCGGCGTGCCCGATTGCGACCACCAAAGGCGGAACTGCTTCAGGTCGATCTTCGTGGCATCCTCGAACGCGACGGCGAACTGCTCCACCGTCGCGGCCTCGCCGTCATGGCGGTCGAAATAGAGATCGGTCGCCTTGCGGAAGTCCTCGGGCCCGGTGAGCGTGCGCAGCATGCGCACCACCTCGGCGCCCTTCTCATAGACGGTCGCGGTGTAGAAATTGTCGATCTCGATATAGCTCTCGGGACGCACCGGGTGGGCCAGCGGGCCGGCATCTTCGGCGAACTGCCGGGCGCGCAGGGTCTTCACCGCGTCGATGCGCTGCACGGCTTCCGAACGCTGCGCTTCCGAGAACTGCTGGTCGCGCAGCACCGTGAAGCCTTCCTTCAGGCACAGCTGGAACCAGTCGCGGCAGGTGACGCGGTTGCCCGACCAGTTGTGGAAATATTCGTGGCCCACGATCCCTTCGATCAGCTCGAAGTCGACATCGGTGGCGGTCTCGGAATCCGCCAGCACGTATTTGTCGTTGAAGATGTTGAGGCCCTTGTTCTCCATCGCGCCGAAATTGAAGGCGGCGACGGCGACGATCATGAAGATGTCGAGGTCGTATTCGCGGCCATAGGCCTCCTCGTCCCACTTCATCGAGCGCTTGAGCGAATCCATCGCATAATGCGCCCGGGCCTCGTTGCCCGGGTCGACATAGACGCGCAGCGTCACCTTGCGGCCCGAGCGCGTGATGAAGTGATCCTCGATGTGCCCCAGCTTCGCCGCGACCAGCGCGAAGAGATAGGCGGGCTTCTTGAACGGGTCTTCCCACACCGCGAAATGGCGGCCGCCCGGCAACTCGCCCGACTCGATCAGATTGCCGTTCGACAGCAGAACCGGATACGCCGTCTTGTCGGCTTCGATGCGGGTCTTGAACGCCGCCATCGTGTCGGGGCGGTCGAGATAATAGGTGATGCGGCGGAAGCCCTCGGCTTCGCATTGCGTACACAGCATGCCGTCGGAGACATAGAGGCCCGACAAGGCGCTGTTCGCGGCCGGCGAAATCTCGACTTCCGTCGTCAGCGTGAAGCGCGCGGGCGGGGCCTTCAGCAACAGACCCTTGTCGTTCACCTCATAGGCCGCGGCGTCCAGCGCCAGCCCGTCGATCGCGACGGAAACCAGCTTCAGCTCCTCGCCGTCCAGCTGCAGCGGCGGCGCCGCGTCGTGCGTCGCCTCGATCGTCAGCATGGCGATCACATGCGTCGCCTGCGGATTCAGGCGGAAGGTCAGATCGGTCTTGAGGATGCGGTAATCCGGCGCCCGGTAATCGGCGAGGCGGATCGTCTGGGGAATGTCCGTTTTCATCCGCGCCTTATAGCGGCGCGTTCCGGTTCCCGGAATTCAAACTTGGCGTGATGGCCTCAGGCCGCGCTTTCCGGGTCGCTGTCGATCGTCTTGACGATCTTGGCGACGTCGCGCGCGAGCTCCAGCATCGAATCGGGCAGGTGCTCGGCCTCGTTCTTCGCCGCGTCCAGCATCGCCACCGCGAAGGCGTAGAGCTTTCCGGCATTGGCGATGAGCCGGGCCTGCGCCTCGATCTTCTGCGGCGCAAGATCGTACTCGGCGCCCGGCACACGCCAGCCGCCCCAGTCGGTGTCGCCCGTCACCACCACCGGATAGGTGCCGGGGTAGGGGTGATGAGAGGCATCCTCGGGCGCCTGCCATTTGTTGCGGGCGCGGATGATGCGCCAGGGCGTGACGCCCATGTCGAACTGCGTCGTGGCGCTATGTTCGCCCTGCAGTTCGTCGGCGCCGAACTCGCGCCCCAGGCCCACGTCGTAATAGATACGAATGGGCTCATCGAGCCCCTTGGCCCATTGCGGAATCACGCGCTCGACCAGAGCCCAGGTGCCGACGGTCTTCACATAGACCCGCTGGTTCTTGTGGTATTGCGCCTTCGCCATCGCCCAGTCCGCTCCTGCGGCCGGTTCGCCGCACCGGGCACAGTGCCCGGCTCGCCCCTAAAGCGAGGTTAAGGGTATTGCGCGGGAACGATCCCGGTCACCGCTCGTTAAGCAGCCGACGGGCCGGAATTCTCCGGCTTTCCTGAACGGATCGACAGGGATTGATCGCGCAAGCGTCGTTCAGAATTCATCGCCGCATCCTCTAGCCTGCGGTTCTCGATCCGGCCCCCCAAGGAGTGCTCCATGACTCAAAGATATCTCGCAGCGGCCTTTGTCTCGGCCTTCGCCCTTGCCGCGCCGGCCCTTGCCGCCTCGACCGACATCGAGGGCAACTGGGATGCCCAGCAGCCTTCTGCCGGCGGCCTCGCCGAGCTCGACATCACATTCGACGGCCGCACCTATCAGGTCCGCGCCGCCGCCGTCTGCGCGCCGCGTGTCTGCGAGTTCGGCGAGGCCAGCGGCACGCCGCTGCTGGCGCCCGGCCGCCGCAATGTCGCCCGCGACGCCACCGGCCTCACCGCAAGCTTCAACGCCAGCGACGCCAACCGTCAGGTGATCGCGACGGTCGCGGGCGGCAACCGCCTGAACGTGACGACGATCCAGGTCTATCGCGACGGACGCCCGGCCACCGTGACGACGGAAACCTTCCGTCGCGCCGACCGTCAGCCGGATGTGCTCGCCGACTGCACCGCCGTCTCCAATTCTCTGCGCATCCGCTTCCAGAACGGCGAGTGGGTCGTCGCGCAGGGCAATGAAACGCTCGCCGCCTTCGACTCGCCGGATCAGGCGGGCTATGCCCGCTTCCTCATCGCGGCGCAGGGCCTCAAGCAGAAGTGCCAGATCCCCGAGGCCGGCTTCGAATACTGGACGCTCGGCAACGGCGCCTTCCCCAGCGGCCTGCAGGCGGGCGAATACTGCCAGACCGTCAATTACCGCCAGATCGCGGTGCAGAAGGCCGGTCGCAACTGGCAGGTGAAGAGCGGCAGCACGACGCTCTATAGCGTGCCCGATCGCGGCGTGGCCGATGCCGTCGCCCGCACCCTGGTCGACAACCGCGCCGTTGCGCAGTGCTTCGTCGGCGATCCGGGCCGCGGAATGACCTATTTCCGCCGCTAGACGTAAAAAATCTTCGGCTGACGCTACGGCCGCCCGGGTTTCGGGCGGCCGTTTCGTTTTGCGCCGGATTTCGGCCTGCGCTAGCTTCCCCGGCAATAAGTAATAACGCCACCGGGGAGACTGACCCATGAACTTCGATTTTTCCGACGACCAGAAGGCCCTGCGCGAGCAGGCCAGCCGTTTTTTGCGTGACCGCTGTCCGCCCAAGGCGGTGCGGCGCATTCTTGAGGGCGGCGACGTGTTCGACCGCGACCTCTGGAAGGGCGTCGTCGAAATGGGCTGGACGGCGACCGCGATCCCCGAGGAATACGGCGGGCTCGGCCTTGGCTATCTGGAGCTCTGCGTGATCGCCGAAGAGCTGGGGCGCGCCGTCGCGCCGATCCCCTTCGCCTCGTCGGTGTATCTCGCCACCGAAGCGATCCTCCTCGCCGGCAGCGAAGAGCAGAAGCAGAAATACCTGCCGCGTCTGGCCGCCGGTGAGATCATCGGCACCTTCGCCAATGCCGAAGGCGCCAACGCGCCGTCGCCCCGCACGATCAAGACGACGTTCAAGGCCGGCAAGATCGACGGCACGAAAACGCCGGTCGCCGATGGCCTCGCCGCCGACTTCGCCGTCGTTCTGGTCCGCACCGGCGACAGCGGCGAGCGGGCGCTCTCGCTCGCCATCGTCGATCTGACCGGCGCAGGCGTCACCCGCACCGCGCTAAAGACCGTCGATCCCACCCGCGGTCAGGCGGAGATCGCGTTCGCCGGCGCCCCCGCCGAGCTTCTCGGCGCGCAGGGCGAAGGCTGGGCGCTGACGGGCCAGATTTTCGATCGCGCCGCCATCATGCTCGCCTTCGAACAGGTCGGCGGCTCCGACGCCTGCCTCGCCATGGCCAAGGACTACGCGCTCGGCCGTTACGCCTTCGGCCGCCAGATCGCCTCGTACCAGGCGATCAAGCACAAGCTGGCCGATATGTACGTGAACACCGAGATCGCCCGCTCCAATGCCTATTACGGCGCCTGGGCGCTTTCGACCAACGCGCCCGAACTCGCCGAGGCTGCGGCCGGCGCGCGCATCTCGGCTATCGCGGCTTACGACTACGCATCCAAGGAGAACATCCAGACCCATGGCGGCATGGGCTTCACGTGGGAGCTGGACTGCCAGCTCTTCTTCCGCCGCGCCAAGAACGATGCGCTCAGCATCGGTCCGGCCCGTGTGTGGAAGGAAAAGCTGGTCACCCAGCTTGAACGCAAGAACGCCGCCTGATCGCCGCTATTCCGTATACGGAGAATAAAGTCATGGATTTCAACGACACCCCCGAAGAAGCCGCCTTCCGCGCCGAAGCGCGCGCGTGGCTGGAAGCCAACGCCCCCAAGGATCAGTCCGTGCCCGCCACCGAGGCCGAAGCGCTCAAGCGCGCCAAGGCCTGGCAGGCCAAGCGCGCCGGCGCCGGCTTCGCCAAGATCACCTGGCCCAAGGAATTCGGCGGCCGCGCCGGAACGCCGATCCAGCAGGTCATCTACAATCAGGAAGAGGGCAAGTTTAACGTGCCCGGCGGCTTCTTCGACATCGGCCTGGGCATGTGCATCCCCACGCTGATGACCTATGGCAAGCCGGAAGACCTGAAGCGCTATGTCGGCCCGGCCCTCAGGGGCGAGGAGATCTGGTGCCAGCTCTTCTCCGAGCCCTCGGCCGGCTCCGACGTCGCGGGCCTGCGCACCAAGGCGGAAAAGGACGGCGACGACTGGGTGATCAACGGCCAGAAGGTCTGGACCTCGGGCGCCCATTACTCCGACTTCGGCATCCTGCTCACCCGCACCAACCCCGATGTGCCCAAGCACAAGGGCCTGACGATGTTCTACATCGACATGAAGGCCCCGGGCGTCACGGTGAAGCCGATCAAGCAGATCAACGGCGGCGCGAACTTCAACGAGGTCTTCTTCAACGACCTGCGCATCCCCGACAGCCAGCGCCTCGGCGCGGTCGGCGACGGCTGGAAGGTGGCGCTGACCACGCTGATGCACGAACGCCTCGCGGTCGGCGGCGGCGCCGGCGCGCGCGGCCCCGATGCCCGCGAGATCTTGGAGCTCGCCCGCGCGACCGAGCTGGAAGACGGTCCCGCCATCCGCAACGCGGCCGTGCGCGAGAAGATCGCCGACATCTATGTCCGCACCCAGGGTCTGAAATATACGACCTACCGCACGATGACTGCGCTCTCGCGCGGCCAGCAGCCCGGCCCCGAGGCGTCGATCGGCAAGATCGTCTCGGCCCCCAAGCTGCAGGAGGTCTCCGGCTACGGCATGGACCTCCAGGGCGAGGCCGGCGTGCTGATGACCGGCGAAGGCTCAGAGTTCCAGCAGTCCTATATGTGGGCGCCGGGTCTGCGCATCGCGGGCGGCACCGACGAGATCCTCAAGAACATCATCGCGGAGCGCGTGCTCGGCCTGCCGGGCGACATCCGCGTCGACAAGGATCTGCCCTTCAAGGACGCACCCAAGGGACGATGATCGCCCAGGCGACCGGCGCTCTGCGCTTCACGCTGGATCTGCCCAGCCGCCACGAGCCGCGCCGCTTCAAGGCGCGGCCGCTGACTGAGAACGACGCCGGGGCCGTGGCCGATCTGATGCGCCACGCCCCCGGCGTTCAGCGTCACACGCCGCCTGTGGAATCGCCCGAAGCGGCGACGGCACGGATCGGCGTGTTCGACGACATGCGCGTGATGCGCGCCTTCGTCGATCTGCGCGCCGGGGCGCCCACGGCGGATTGCTGTTTCGTCGAGCTGATGGTGGTCGATCCGCGCTATCGCCGCGCTGGTCTGGGCACGCATCTCTTCAACGCGCTCGCCGCCGAGATGCAGGCGGCCGGCGCGCGCCGCATCGCCCTGGAAGTCGACGAGGGCAACGACGGCGCGGCTCGCTTCTGGACGCGCCTGGGCTTCGTCGAGGTTCCGGGGGCAGGGCGCACCCACATGGAACGCCGGCTGACCTAGAAAATCCCCTGATTTCAGAATGTTGCGCCGAAGTGTGATCTATCGCACACCCGTGTGATGGTGGATTTTTAGTGTGATCTAGCGCACAGTCTCGGCCCGGGTTGGGGCGTATCACGCCTCATCTCCGCACGATACGCGGAACCAACCAGGGGACTGAACCAGTGAAAAAGACTCTTGCGATTGTCGCGATTGCGGCCGGACTTGCCGTCGCCGCGCACGCAGAAACGCCGATGTATTTCCAGCTTTCCGGCGGCGCCACGCTCTCGCCCGACCTGGAGTGGGACTTCAGCGACTATGAGATGGATACCGGTTACAGCGTCGGTGCGGCGCTGGGCTGGAATCTGTCTAGCGGCTTCGCCTTGGAAGGCGAAGTTGCGTACTACAACTCCGGTTATTCCTGCTGCGACTCGGACTCCTCGCTGCTGAACCTGTCGGTGAACGGCATCTACACCTTCGGCGAGTCCGACAAGATCCGCCCCTATGTCGGTGCGGGCATCGGTTACGGCCAGATCAAGTATGACGGCTCGGCCATCGGCGAGGGTACGGCTGAAGACTGGGTGTTCACCTACCAGCTCATGGCCGGCCTGCGCGCGCCCGTCGCGGCCAACACCGAGCTGGTGGCCGAGTATCGCTATGTCGGCGCCGACCATGGCCAGGACGGCACGCTGGATTGGGAATACCGCGCCCACGTGCTGAGCGCCGGCCTGCGCTTCAACTTCTGATCGCGTTGCGTTCGGGCCAGCCCCCCCCGAACCCCCGCGCAGGTCCGGACACATGAGGAGCCCCGCGTTTCGGCGCGGGGCTCCTTCGCGTTTCGCCGTCAGGTCAGCGTCACCGAAACCGCCGCGCCCGCGCCATAGGTGATCGCCGCGGCGGCCAGCCCGATCAGAAGCTGGCGCACACCCGAGAACAGCCAGCTACGGCCGGTGAAGAGGCTCGTGCCCACGCCGATCACGAACAATCCCGCGCCGCCTGCCGCCAGACTGGCGCCGATGGCGGCCCAGCCGTCCAGAAGGAAGAACGGCAGCACCGGCAGGATGGCGCCGCCCGAGAACAGCACGAACGAGGTGCCCGCCGCTGTCCATGCCGATCCGCCCAGCTCGTCGGGGTCGACGCCCAGCTCCTCGCGCGCCAGCGTGTCCAGCGCCGATTTCTGGTCGGCCATCAGGCGCGTCGCCAGCGCTTCGGCCTCGGCGGCGGCCAGACCCTTGGACTGGTAGATCAGCGACAATTCCTTGCGCTCTTCCTCGGGGTTCATCGCTAGCTCTTCGGCTTCCTTGCCGATCTCGTTCTCATAGAGCTCGCGCGACGAGGTCACCGACAGCCACTCGCCCAGCGCCATCGAACATGCGCCCGCGATCAGGCCCGCCAGACCCGTCATCAGGATTTCGTTGCCGGCCAGCGAGGCGCCCGCAACGCCCATGACAAGGCTCATGTTCGAAACCAGTCCGTCATTCGCGCCCAGCACGGCGGCGCGCAGCGCGTTGCCGCCCAGATTGTGCCGGCGGCCCTCCAGCTTGGCGATCTGCGCGCCGGTCAGCGGCCCCTTGCGGCTGAGACGCGACGCCGGCACGCCGGCCTGCAGCGCCGCCAGTTCGTCGGCGTGGGTCTTTTCGGTCGACGCCAGCCCCGCCGCGACGGCATCGGGCTGCGTGTCGTATTTCGAGCCATCGCGCCGCTCGGCGTTCTGGATCGTGGGCAGCACGAAGCGGGGGCCGAAGCGCCGGGCCAGAAAGGCGAGCGCCCGCGTGCGGAACCCGGGCTTCACCTGGGGCAGGCGCGCCCCCAGCGCTTCGATCTTGTCGGCCCAGAAGCGGGCGTGCGCTTCCTCCACCGAGGCGAGGCGGCGGAACACCTCCGCCGTCGCGGGGTCTTTCTCGGCCTCGGCGAGCGCCCGGTAGAGCGCCGCGCCGTCGGTTTCATCCGCGAAGTTCGCTGTCAGCCGTTCCAGATCGCTCTTCGCCATGCCTGTCCGTCAGGGGGTGAAGAATGGCCGGTCGCCCTTGATGGTCACCCGTTCCATCGCGCGGCGCTGTGGAAAGTAATCCGAAGCGGCGAAATGTTGCGAGGACCGATTGTCCCAGAAGGCGAGGGCGTTCGGCGTCCAGCGGAAGCGGCACTGGATTTCGGGATTGGCGGCCTGGGCATAGAGGTGCTCCAGCAGCCAGTCGCTTTCCTTCTTCGTCAGCCCGTTGATGCACTCGGTGAAGGCGGTGTTGACGTAGATCGCGCGGCGGCCCGTCTCGGGATGGGTGCGGATCACCGGATGATCCTGCACCGGATACTTGGCGCGCAGCTCGTCCGCTTCCTTGCTCAGCCGCTTGGCGAAGACGCGGGCGATGTCGTGCTTGGCGGTCAGGCCTTCGGCGAACCGCTTCATCTCCGGCGAAAGCCCCTCATAGGCGGCCTCCATATTGGCGAACAGCGTGTCGCCGCCCACCGGCGGAATCTCGATCGACCGCAGGATCGACCCCAGCGAGGGCGTGGCGCGCCAAGTCACGTCGGAATGCCAGGCATTCTCCTGACCCCTGGAATTTGGCCCGTGCTCGATGCGCAGCACTTCCGGGTCCGGCTGGTCCTTGGGCGTCGCGGGATGGATTTCCAGATCGCCGAAGCGCCGCGCGAAGGCGATGTGCTGCGCGCGGGTGATGTCCTGATCGCGGAAGAAGATCACCTTCCAGTCGAGCAGCGCCTGCCGCACTGCCGCGATGGCCGCCTCGCTCAGCTCCTCGCTGAGGTCGATCCCGTGCAGCTCCGCGCCGATGGTCGGCGTCAACGGCTTCAGATCGAAATGCGTGCCCGTATCCACCCGTGTCGCGATATTCATGGGGCCTCCGTTCGTTCCCTTGGATGCGGGCGCCGCTTCTGTGGCGACAGCCTCGATCCTGGCCCCAGCTTAGATCAATCGTTCATGGCTAATGTAACGATCTACCCAGTTCCCATGGGGCGGCCGCGATGGCGCGTTTCAGCCCCGATAGTCGATCCAGTCGCCGGCCGCGCTCAGCACTTCGGCGCCGTTCGCGCCTTCGCGCAGATAGGCGGGCGTCAGCGGCGCTTTCGAAACGCCGCCGGGAATGTCCAGCACATAGGTCGGCATGGCGAGGCCCGACACGCGCGCCTGCAGCGCCTTCATCAGCGCCTGACCCTCGGCGATGGTCGTGCGGAAATGCGAGGTGCCGGGCGCGAGGTCGGCATGATGCAGGTAATAGGGCTTCACGCCCAGCGCGACGAACCCCTCCATCAGCGCCGCCATCACGTCGGGATCGTCGTTCACGCCTTTCAGCAGCACGCTCTGGCTCACCAGCGCCGCGCCCGCCTTGCGCAGCCGCGCGATGGCGGCGCGGGCGCCGTCGGTCAGCTCGCGCGGATGATTGGCATGGATCGCCACCCACACCGCCGTGGCCGTGCCGGTGATCGCCTCTGCGAAGTCGGGCGTGATCCGCGCCGGATCGACCACCGGCACGCGCGTATGCCAGCGCATCGTCTTCACATGGGGCATGGCGTCCAGCCGCGCGACGATCTCCACCGCCCGGCGCGGCGACAGCATGAACGGGTCGCCGCCGGTCAGGATGACTTCGGAAATCTCCTCATGCGCGCTCAGATAGGCGAGGGCGGCCTCCAGCTCGTCGCCCGTCAGCGGCGGCGCCTGACCCGGCCCCACCATCTCGCGACGAAAGCAGAAGCGGCAATAGACCGGGCAGGCGCTGATCACCTTCAGCAGCGCCCGGCCCTTATAGCGATGCACGACGCCCGGCACCGGCGTGTGGCGCGCATCCCCGATGGGATCGCCGCTCTCCTCGGGCAGGATCGTCAGCTCTTCGGCGGAAGGGATGAACTGCCGCGCGATCGGATCGGCCGGATCGTCCGCATCGATCAGCGCCGCCATCGCCGGCGTCACCGCGATGGCATAGCGCGACGCGACGGCGGCGAGCCTCGCCGCGTCGGTCACCAGCCCGCGCGAAGCCAGCGCCGGCACATCCCGTAATGTCACTCCAGCGGCGTCCATATCACCTGACCGATGCGCGAAGCGCCGGTGCATAGCATGACGAGCCTGTCGAACCCCAGCGCCACGCCGCTGGCCGGCGGCATCAGCGCCAACGCCTCCAGAAAGTCCTCGTCGACCGGATAGTCCTCGCCATACAGGCGCTTCTTCTCCGCCATCGCCGCGATCCAGCGCGCCCGCTGTTCCGCCGCGTCGGTCAGCTCGCCGAAGCCGTTCGCCAGCTCCACGCCGCAGGCATAAAGCTCGAAGCGTTCGGCGACGCGCGCATCGTGCGGCGCGCGGCGGGCAAGGGCGGCCTCGGGCGCCGGGTACTCGCACAGAACCGTCAGCCGCGACGGGTCCAGCCCCGGCTCGACCTTTTCGGCCATGACGCGGGTGAAGACGTCCGACCATCCGTCATCCGCCGCGACGCGCACGCCCACAGCCTGCGCGGCCGCCGCGAAGCCGTCGCGGTCCGTCGCACCGGAGGCATCGACCAGCGCCAGCAGATCGATCCCGGCAAAGCGGTCGAACGCCTCGGCCAGCGTCAGCCGTTCCTCCTGCGCCGCCGGATCGGCCTCGCGTCCGCGATGGCTCAGCCGCGCGGCCCCCGCCGCCTCCGCCGCGCCGCGCACGATCTTCAGCGTGTCGGCGATGACCGCGTCATAAGGCGCATACGCCCGGTACCATTCCAGCATGGTGAATTCGCTGGCGTGGATGGCGCTTTCCTCGCGGTTCCGGAAGGCCCGGGCGAGGTCGTAGATTTTCGTCTCGCCGGCCGCCAGCAGGCGCTTGGCCATCAGCTCGGGCGAGGTCGGCAGCCACAGGATTTCGGGCCGCCCGTCGGCGCGCACCCGCTCGGTCGAGAACCCGTGCAGGTGCGTTTCGGCGCAGGGCGCGGCCTGCAGCAGGCCGCATTCGACCTCGGTAAACCCCTCTCCGGCGAAGAATTCCCGCACGAATCCGCGGATTTTGCCCCGCGCCGCCAGAAAGGGCCGCCGGTCGGCATGGGTCCCGGGGGTCCACCAACGCGCTTGGCGTTGGGCCGCCGACTGTGTATCACCCGCCGAGTTTTTCACCGGACATCCGGACATTGATGGGCGCGGGGCCTGGCCCGTGCGCCGCGAGGAGATTTGAAGTGGTCAAGGTCATCGCAAGCAACGTGCGCAAAGGCAATGTGCTGGAGCTCGAAGACGGCAAGCTCTACGTCGTTCTGACGGCGGAAAGCTTCTTCCCCGGCAAGGGCACGCCCACCACCCAGATCGACATGCGCCGCATTTCGGACGGCGTGAAGACGACCCAGCGCTACAAGACCACCGACGGCATCGAGAAGGCCCAGATCGACCATCAGGACTACACCTATCTCTATGACGACGGCGACAGCCTGGTGTTCATGAACCAGGAAAACTACGAGCAGCTCCACGTCCCGCACGACCTCGTCGGCGATCAGGTCGCGTACCTGCAGGAAAACATGAAGTGCGAGATCGCGCTCTTCAACGGCGCGGCGATCACGGTCGAAATTCCCCAGCGCGTGATCCTCGAGATCGTCGAGACCGAACCCGTCACCAAGGGCCAGACGGCGACCAGCTCCTACAAGCCCGCGCTGCTGTCGAATGGCGTGAAGAGCGCCGTGCCGCCGCACGTCTCGGCCGGCACGCGCATCGTGGTCAACACCGCCGACGGCTCCTACGTCGAACGCGCCAAGGACTAGACGTCCGCCTTCTTCCCCATCAGCCGCCGCACCAGCGGCGAGGTCCTTAAAGCGGCGCGGAGATTGATCCGCGCCGCTTTCATTTTGCCGGCCAGCGACAATGCCACGGCGGTGTCGAACAGCGGCGCGTGGCCGATGCGGAAATTCTCCTTGTAGGCGTAGTCGCCGACCGAGAAGTCGAACCGGCGCAAGCCTTTGGCGTGCAGCGCCATCATGGTCTGCTCGATCACCAGCCGTCCGGGCGATGAGGTCGACCATTCGCCGCCCGCATGGGCCAGCCGCACGAAGGTCACCGTCGTGCCGTTGGAGACGCCCAGCAACGCGCCCACCGTCTCGCCATTGCAAGTCAGCGCGCCCAGCACCGCATCGCGGCCGATGGCGTGCTGCACGAGATGGCGATAATGCGCCGTATAGGTCGCCTCGCCGACCTGCGCATCGATGCCCAGTTCGGTCATCCGCTCGCCCTGCAGGCGGTCCATGTCGGCCAGGATCTTCAGCGCCGTCTCACGGTCTTCCACCAGATCGAACCGCGCGCCGTCGGTGCGCGTGAAGACGCGCCAGACCCGTTCCTGCTCCTTGCGGAATTTCGTGGTGCGGCTGCGCGAATAGTCCTCGAAGCTGTCGCCCGTTTCCAGCGGATGCGCGCTCAGCGGCGAGGGCCGCGCCGTCGCGATGGCCAGCAGCGGATTGGCGCGCCCCGCCACCGTTTCTGGCTGCTTCTCGAAATGCAGCATCGCGGCCCCGGGCAGCGCCCGGCGGATCGACGGCCACAGCGCGCGCATGTCCGTCGGCGCGGGCAGGGCGGGTCCGGCGATGGGCGCATTGTTGTCGCTGATGCCGGCATCGGCGAAACGGATCACGCCGTCCGACAGCGCCAGCGGCAGCAGCATGGCGGGCTCGCGCCCCCGCATCACCTCAACGATCACCGGCGTCACGCCGCCGCGCGCGCCATAGCTCGCATACCAGGCGTCCAGAAAGCCAGGCGTCTGGAACGGCGTCGCGCCGCCCTGGCGCGCGATCTCGCGCCAGACCGGATCGCTCGCGTCCCAGCGATCGTGGACGCGGACGTTATAGCCCAGCGGCCCGCTCACGAAGCGGCAGGGTCGAGAGGCAGCACGCCGCCGCGCACCGCAGGGTCCAGGCGGAATTCGATCGGGCGCTTGCCCGCCCGCTGCTTCGCCAGCCATGTCGACCTGCGGCTCAGCTTCTGCAGCGCGGCCTTGGCCAGATAGCTCACACCCTCGATGCTCCGGCTCTTCGCCGTCCGGCCATAACGATGGCGCAGCAGGCCGTTGCCCATGTTGACGTGATGCTTGCGCGCGATCGTGCGGCTCCAGTGCTCCGACGTGATCGACACGTTCAGCACGTCGTAGTTCTCCACCCGGTGCGGCGCATTCAGCGGCCAGTGCGCCATGTCGCCGGGTTCCAGGTCGAAGCCCTGCGCATAGGCGTCGAACCACTCATGATAGGGCATGTCCACTTCGACGCCGAGCACGGCGATATCTTCCAGCATCCACGGCTCCAGAAAGGGCGCGGTGTTGGGATAGATGAGGATGCGCTTGCGGCCATGCACTTGCCACAGCGCCTGCCCCGGCAGATCGCAGTGGTAATAGACCTGCGCGCCGGGCGACGAGATGAGCAGACCCATCGAGATGTTGGTCATCGCCTCGCCGGGCGCATTCGCCGCGATCTCGTCATAGGCCGCGCGCAGCAGATCGCCATAGCGCCCGTCGACCTCGTCCACGCGGCGCAGGTTCAGCCACATGCGGCCCGACGCGATCCAGTCGATCACGTCCGCGCCCTTCATGCCCGCGATGTCGCCTTCCTTCCAGAAACGCCGTTCGCCGCGCGCACCCATATTGATCAGGCTGTAATGCGAGCGCGGATAGGAATCGATCAGGTCGGCCAGCGCCGCCATCGACAGCAGGGGCGAACGATGCAGCGTGTGGCGCACCACGGTCGGCTGGCGGCCCCACACCTCCCGGATGTGCGCCGGCCACGGCTCGAACACCGTCAGCGGAAACATATTGTGCGCGTTCATCGCCTGCGATCCCGGCATCCGTCGACGACCTCCAGCCCGCCCGACCAGTTAACCGTATGCAGTCCCGATCCGGGCCAGTCGGCGCCGCCCGCTCTCAGAACCGTCACGACATCCTGGGCAAAGCCTTCGTCATCCAGTTTGGTCACGCGGCAAAGTGCAAGCCCCGCGCCATAGCCGGTCGTGCAATCCTGGGCCGGACGCCACAACTCGCCGCCGCGCTTGTAGAACGCGCCCGCCGGCCGCGCGCCCAGCGCATCCAGCAGCACCGGATTTTCGCTATGGGCCGTCCAGGGCCCGTCCAGCCGCTCGGCTGACCACAGATGCAGCGCGTCCCACGTCGAGGCGTCGCCGCCGCCCACGGTCCCTGCAAGCCACAACCGGCCGCCATGCTCCACCACCGTCGCATCGCCGACGCCGATGCCGCTGATCAGCGTCGCGACATGCTTCCAGCCGCCGGGAAAATCCTCGGCGCGATACAGATCCACCGTGCCGCTGCTCGAACTCTCGGGGATCATCCACATCGCGCCGTCGCGTTCGAACACGAACGGGTAGGAGAGATGCGTGCCGGTCTCCAGAACCGGGCGCGGTGCGCCGACCGGCCCGTGCGGCCCGATCTCCACCGCAGACACCACGCCCTTGGCGGTCGCATAGGGGAACTCTTCGACGAAGACGAAGCTGCGACCCTGCCACTGCACCACCATCGGGTCGGCGTAGAAGCGCCGCCCGTCATCGGGCAGCACCGACCAGCCGCCGCCGGGAATCTGCATCGTCTCGGTCAGCCGGTCCGCGCCGGCATGACGCCAGCCGACATACCAGTGCGGCGCACGGCGCAGCAGCTTGGCGAGGAAATGGCGTGCGGCGTGGGTCAGCGTCGCGAAGGCGCCGCTCGCCGTCCAGGCGACCGCGTCGCGCAGCGCCAGCGATTCCTCGCCCGCCAGACGCCGCCCACGCGCCGCCATGTCGGCCGCGCGCGCCAGAATGGAAACCAGCCGCGCGTTCAGATTGTCCAGCGAGCGCCCCAGATCGTGCAGGTGCTCCACCGCCGGGCGCGTCATCAACGGATAGCCCGGCGCTTCGCTGTCGCTGACCCCGATCGCGGGGATGCGCCCGGCGAGCAGCGACTCTGCAGCCGCCTCTTCCACCAGCGCGTCTTCATACACGGGGCGCAGCGTGCGGGCGGCCACAGCCCCGTTGCTGACGCCCGTCAGGTCGATCTCGAGCTCGGCGTCCTTGGCGTTTCCGGCCGCGCGGCTCAGTTCCGCTTCCGACCAGGCGCCGCCGGCATGAGGGCCGCGCGCCCGGCCGGTCAGCCGCTCCAGCAACAGCACAAGACCCAGCGACGCCGGCGGCCGCGGGCCGCCCGGCCGCAGCGCGATCGAGACCTGATGGCCGCGCCGGCGCAGTTCGTCCGCCAGTCCGCGGTGCCACTGCCGGGCCCGCGCCGGATCGATCGCCAGTCTGATTTTCAGCCCAGGAAACGCCAAAAAGCCCCAACTTCCGGGCTTCCGCACTTTTAATGCGAACGCTCGGTTTAGAAGTTTCCTCTAAAGTTGCGCGAAATCTAGCGCGCTTCATTTTGAGAAATGACTAACAGACGCCTCCTCTTTTACACACATGGACTGGTTGGCGGCGGGGCGGAGCGGGTCTGGGCTCTTGTGGCGTCCGGCCTTCACAAGCGCGGCTGGGATGTCACCTTCGGCGTCGACTTCGAAGATGGCGCAAATGAGGGCTTTCTGCCGCCCGACATGAAGCGTGTAGTCTTTGGCCGCAGCCACGCCGGCGCCGTCGCCGCGATCGCGAAATTCCTGAGGGCGGAAAATCCCGCCGTCGCCTTCGCCGCCGTCGGCGCCTCGAACCTCAAACTCATGCTGGCGCGGATGCGCGCGGGCTGGCGCGGCGCGGCGGTCCTGTCGGCCCATGGCCGTTTCGACGCCGAGCCGCGCTTTCTGGGCCGTCTCACCTATCGCGCCACGCCGCTGACCAGCCGCTGGGCGGCGCGCACGCTCGCCGTTTCCGACGATCTGCGCACCTATCTCATCAGGCGTTTCCGCGCCCGGCCCGATCGGGTGGTCACGATCCACAACGCCATCCATCTGCCGCCGGCCGCCCACGTGCCGTCGGCCGCCGAACTCGCGGCGCGGCCAGACATCGTGCTCGCGGTCGGGCGCATGGTTCCGGAGAAGGGATTCGCCACGCTCATCGAGGCGCTCGCCCTCACCAAATCCAATGCCCGCCTCGTTCTGCTGGGCGATGGTCCGCAGCGTCCCTTGCTTGAATCCGAGGCCGTGCGGCTCGGCATCCGCGACCGGATCGACTTCCGCGGCTATGTGCCCGAACCTTGGCCCGCCTATCGCGAGGCGCGGATGCTGGCGCTGCCCTCATGGACCGAGGCGTTCGGCAATGTTCTGGTCGAGGCGCTGGGCCACGGTCTGCCTGTCGTCGCCACGCGCTGCGGCGGACCGGAAGAGGTGCTGGCCGATGGCCTTCACGGCCGCCTCGTTCCGCCGCGCGATGCCGCCGCGCTCGCCGCCGCCATCGACGAAACGCTGGCCGACCCCGGCGATCCCGCGCCGCGCCGCGCCCGCGCCGAAGATTTCTCCATCGACCGCGCGCTCGACAAATTCGAGGCGCTGATCGCCGAGATCGCGCCGCAATGAGCCTTGTGACGCTCGATATTCTGGGCGTGCCGGTCACCTCCGCGCCGATGCCGGAGATGATCGCCCATCTCAATGCCCAGATGGGCGCGGGCCGTCGCCTCAAGCTCGCCTTTCTCAATGCGCATGCGTCGAACCTTGCGGCGAAGGACGCCGCCTTTCGCGCGGCGCTTGATGGTTTCCTGATCCTTAACGACGGCGTCGGCGTCGACATCGCGGCGCGCCGCCTGCACCGCGTAAGGTTCCCCGACAATCTCAACGGCACGGATTTCGTCCCGGCCTGGCTGCAGCAGACGAAAGCGCCCTTGCGTCTCTATCTCCTGGGAGGCCGCGAAGGCGTCGCCGGCGAGGCCGCCGAACGGCTGCGCGCTCTGGCGCCGCAGCACGTCATTGCGGGCGCGGCCAATGGCTATTTTCCGCCGGAAAAGACGGGCGAGATCGTCGCCGCCGTCGCCGCGGCAGAGGCCGATATCCTGCTGGTCGCCTTCGGAAACCCGGCGCAGGAAATCTTCATCGCCCGTCACTTCGACGCGCTCGGCGTCAAGGCGGCGGTCGGCGTCGGCGCGCTGCTCGACTTCCTGTCCGGGCGCGTCGTGCGCGCGCCGGGCTTTTTCCGCAAGGCGCGTCTGGAATGGGTCTGGCGGCTGGCGCGCGAGCCGGGGCGGCTCTGGCGGCGCTATCTCTTGGGAAATTCTCAATTTCTTTGGCGTGTAATCCGCAGACGTTAACGCGGCAGGTCCTGCCGCGACGAGGATTTGCGCCCGTTCATGCCGTCTGCAGCGATGACCACTTATGGCGGCACTCAGCCGCTGCGGCGCGCCCGGATGCGTCCGCCGCCGCCCGTGCTCATCGAGCCCGAGCGGCCGGGCGATGACGGCATCGACATCAAGGGGCTGATCGAAATTCTGCGCCGCCGCTGGCGTGCGGTGCTGTTGCCGGCCCTCATCCTCACCGGCCTCGCGCTCGCCTACACGGCGATGACGCCGAAACTCTACACCGCGTCCACGCTGGTCCTGCTCGATCCGCGCGATCAGAAACTGCTGCAGACCGAAGTGCTGCCCACCGGCGCGGGCTCCGATGCGTCGCTGGTGGAAAGCCAGGTGCGCGTCGTCACCTCCGATGCCGTGCTCGGCCGCGTCGTCGAAAGCCTCGCGCTCGCCAACGTGCCGGAATTCGGCGGCGCCTCCGATAACGCCGTCGCCCGCGCCGCCGCCGCGCTCGACACGCTGTCCCGCCGCGTCGCCGTCTCCCGCGCCGACCGCACCTATATCCTCGACATCCGCGCCACCGCGCGCGATCCGGCGCTGGCGCGCGACATCGCCAATGCCGTCACCGCCGCCTATCAGGCCGATCAGACCGAGTCCGCACGCGCCGCGACGCGCAAGGCCAACGAAGCCCTCGCGGCGCGGCTCGACGAACTGCGCACGCAGCTGCGCGACGCCGACGAAAAGGTGCAGGCCTATCGCGCGCAGCAGGGGCTCGTCGGCAAGGACGGCAGCGCCGTCACCGAACAGCAGCTCGCCGAACTCAATCAGCGTCTCGTTCAGGCGCGCGCCGCGCTCGCCACCGCCCGCGCGAGATACGAGGAAGTGAAACGCGCCGGCGCCGACTCGACGGGCCAGGCGCTCGCCTCGCCGGTCATCGCCGCGCTGCGCACCCAGCTCGCCACCGCCAGGCAGAAAGAGGCCGAGCTCACCGCCACTTATGGCGACCGCCATCCCCTGGTCGTCCAGATCCGCGACCAGATCCGCTCCATCGAAAGCCAGATCGCGCAGGAGATCGGCCGCATCGCAGACTCGGCCAAGAACGATCTCGCCATCGCCGAACGCGACGTCGCCGGCCTCCAGGCCGAACTCGACCGCCTGACCGGCCGCGATGTGGCGGACGCCTCCGCCCTCATCCAGCTCCGCGAGCTTCAGCGCGAGGCCGATGCGGTGCGCGAGGTCTACGAATCCGTCCTTGCCCGCGTGAAGGAGACCGCCGAGCAGGAACGGCTTGAAACCACCGCCGCCCGCGTTCTTGCGCCCGCCGCGACGCCGTCCGCCGCCTCCTTCCCGCCGCGCGCCTTCATCGTCGGCGTCGCGCTGGCGTTCGGCCTCGGCCTCGGCGCCGCTCTGGCGCTGATGCGCGAGCGCTTCGACGACCGTATCCGCACCGCCGCGCAGCTGCGCCGCGACGGATTGGAAGTGCTGGCCGTGCTGCCGCCCTTCGACGCGACGGGAAAGGGCCGCCCCAACGGTTTCGACTACGCCATCCGCCTCATGCGCGCCGAACTGCGCGATCCGGTCGAACGCCAGCGCGAGCGCTCCGCGCTGATCGTGGGAACGCGCAGCGGTGACGGCGCGGCCTCCGTGGCGCTCAATCTGGCGCTGACGGCCGCTTCCAGCGGCGAGCGCGTGCTCATCGTCGACGCCGATCCGGCGACCCGCGCCCTCACCGAGATGATCGCGCCGACGGCGGCGATCGGCCTTTATGACGTTCTCTCCGGCCGCGTGCCGCTGATGGAGGCGCTGGTCGGCGACAAACGCAGCGGCCTGCGCGCGCTCCCCATGCCGGAACGCAAGTCGGCCAGTCCGGCGCGCCCGGCGCGCGGTTCCTACGAGCGCCTCATCGCGCAGGCCCGCGCCCGCTTCGACTATGTCATTCTCGTCGGCGCCCCGCTCGCCGAAGAACCCGACTCGCGCGCGATCGCCGAAGCCGCCGATCAGGTGGCGCTGGTCCTGCGCGCCGGCCGCGCGACGCGCGGCGACCTTGCGACCGCGCTGCGCGCCTTGCGCGTGCGCGGCGAAAAGACCTGCGGCCTCGTGCTGACGATGGCGCCGTCGGGCGCCGCCGCGTGATGGCGGTCTCCGCCTCCGCCTCCAGGATCAACGGGCTGACGCCGCGCCGCGCGCGCGCGCGGGCCGCGACATGGCCGGTCACGCTTCTGGCCTTCGCCTCGGTCGCGGCGCTCTTCTTCATCTCCAACCTGACCATGGCCGCGCTCGGCCTCGCCTACGAGACGGCGGGCGGCGCCCAGTGGGAGAAGATCGCGCCCGGCACCTATTTCGCCTTCGCCGCGCTGCTGGCGCTTCTCGCCACGCGTCCCAGCCTCGCCGCCTTCGCCGACGAGATCGTGCGCCGCCACAAGGGCCTCATCGTCTTCTTCCTCTGCTGGCTCGCGCTCTTCATCTACATCGTCAAGTTCCACGGCTCGCCGCTCACCGCGACCTTCGACACCTTCCTGCTGCCCATGGCGCTGTTCCTCGTTCTGCCGCGCACGCCGGGCCCGGCGCAGCGCCGCATGGTGCTCTTTCTGCACGCCTTCATGGCGCTCAACGCGCTCCTCGGCATGGCCGAGTTCGCCACGGGCTTCCGCCTCACGCCCATCGTCGCGCAGGGTCTGGAAATCACCTCCGACTACCGCTCCACGGCGCTGCTCGGCCATCCGCTCAACAACGCGGCCATGGTCGCCTGCTATGCGCTCATCCTGCTGCTCGGCGGCGGACGCGATCTCAGCCCCGGCTGGCGCACGGCGGCGCTGCTGCTTCAGCTTCCCGCGCTCGCCGTCTTCGGCGGGCGTTTCGCGACCGTCGCCTTTCTCGGCTTCGCGGCGGTCATCGCGGTCCGCCACGGCGCGCAGATCCTCGCCGGCCGCAAGTTCAGCCAGAACGCCGCCGCCGCGATGCTCGTCATCCTGCCGCTCACCATTGTCGGCGTCATCCTCGCCTTCACCGAAGGCTTTCTCGACAAGTTCCTGATGCGCTTCGTCGAGGACGAGGGCTCCGCCGCCAGCCGCCTCATCATGTTCGATCTCGTCGGCAAGATCCCGTTCCACGATCTGCTCATCGGTGCGAACCCCGACGTCGTCGCGACCCTCCAGCGCACCGAAGGCATCGCGTTCGGCATCGAGAGCTTCTGGGTCGGCTTCATCGCCTATTACGGCATCCTCATCTCGGTGCCGTTCTTCGTGGGCCTCATCGCCTTCCTCGTCTCGCTCGCGCGCCAGACCTCCAGGGGTTCGGCGTGGGCGATCCTGCTTTTCATCCTGATCTGTTCGACCTCCGCCTCGCTCTCGGGCAAGACGATGTCGTTCGGCCAGTTCGTCGCGATGCTGCTCCTCCTCATGAGGCCGCTGCCTGCGCCGCAGCCGGGCAGGGCATAACGATGCTGCTCCGCCAGACCATCCTCTATCTCCCGGCGCAGATCATCGGCCCGCTCGCCCAGATGGCCGCCACGATCGTCTGGACCTATTGGCTCCAGCCCGAAGCGCTCGGCGCCTATGCGCTCGTCTGGGCGATTCAGGAGTTCGCCGGCCTCGCCATCCTCGCCTGGTGGTCGGCCTACATGCTCCGCTACGCCTCCGGTCACGGCGCGGAAGGCGAGCGCGCCCGTCTCGACGGGATGGAGTGGGCGGTGCAGATTCTCGCCGCGCTCGCGCAAACCGTCTTCGCGGTCGCCGCCGTGTGGACCGTGCTCGACATCGAGCCGACGGTCGAATTCGCCGCCGCCGCCGTCGCCTTCACCCTCACCCGCAATCTCGCCAGCCACCTCGCCGATCGCGCCCGCGCGCATTTCGAAATCACCGCCTATTCGATCATCCAGATCACCGGCTCGCTGTTCGGCTTTCTTATCGGCCTCGCCGTCGTCGCCTGGGTCGCGCCCACGCCCGAAGCGCTGCTGTGGAGCTACGCGGCGGCGCAGGCCGCAGGCATCCTCTTCGCGCTCCCGCTGATGCGGCTCGATCTTCGCGCCCCGCGCTTCGACCGCGCCATTCTCGCCGCCGCCTGGCGCTATGGCGCGCCGCTTTTCGTCGCCAGCGTTCTGGTCTGGGTCGGCAGCCATTCCATCCGTTTCATCGTGCAGTACGATCTCGGCGTCGAGGCGGTGGGCTTCGTGACGGTCGGCTGGTGGCTGGGCCTGCGCCTCACCACCTTCGCCTCCATGCTGGTGACCGGCGCCTCCTTCTCCATCGCCGTGGAGCGCATCCGCGAGGTCGGCCCCACCGCCGCGCTGCCCCAGTTCGCGACCAATTCCGCGCTGCTCCTCGCCATCCTCGCGCCCAGCCTCGCGGGCGTCATCGTCCTCAACACTTCGCTGGTCCAGGCTCTGGTCGCCGCGCAGTACGTGCCCATGACGATGCAGATCCTGCCGCTCGCCGTCGCGGCCGGCGCCATCCGCGCCTTCAAGAACCACGGCTCCGACCAGTGCTTCCTGCTGTTCGAGCGCACCACGCTCAACATCTGGAGCACGGTCATCGAAGCCGTCGCGACTGTCGTCTGCTGCATCGTCGGGCTGCATCTCGGCGGCATGGTCGGCGCGGCGGCGGGCTGTCTGGTTGCGGCGATCATCGCCGAGATCTTCTCCTTCGTCGTCGCCAACCGCCTGTTCGGATATTATCTGCGCCTTGCCGACATCGTCCGCATCGCGACCGCCACGGCGGCGATGGCTCTGGTGCTCGAACTTCTGCCGTCGTCCCAAACGCTGGGCGGCGTGCTGCCCGAAGTGACCGCCGGCGCGCTCACCTACGGCGCCGCGCTGGCGCTCATGTTTCCCGCCGAGGTGCGGGTCTTCGCCGGCAAGCTCCGCGCGCGTCTATCGCGCCGCTGACTGCCCGAACGCCGTTTCGACGGCGAAGGTCGCGGGCTTGGGCTCCATCGCATCGTCGAACAGATGCGACCGCGCTTTCTGCCCGGGCGGATAGTCCGGCAGGGTCCGATACCAGGAATATCTGTCCGACAGCTGCCAGGCGATCACCTCGTTCACGCTGCGCACCTTCAGAACCGGCCCCAGGAAAGCGCTCAACGTCTCGGCCACGATCCTGTCGCGTGCCGCGATGTCCGCCGGCAGGCCGCGGTCGTCGACATCCAGCTCGGTGATCTTCACCGTGACGCCCAGCTCGCTGACCGCCGCCACCCAGTCTGCGAAGGCGCCATAGTCATGCGGCAGCAGCGGCTTGAGATGCCCCTGCAGCCCGACCGCATGGATCGGCACGCCATCGCCCTTCAGCCGCTTCACGCAGTCGTAGAGCAGCGGCCGGATCGCGAGCCCCGTCTCGTCGTCGTGCTCACAGAACGCTTCGTTCAACACCAGTTCGGCGGCGGGATCGGCCGCGGCCGCGCGACGAAACGCCGTCGCGATATAGTCAGGCCCCATCGCATCGAACCAGTATCCGCCGCGATAGCCGCCCTCGCGGCCATGCATGGGAAAGAACGGCTCGTTCACGACATCCCACGACGCCACGCGCCCGGCATAATGCGTCAGCACCTCGTCGATATGCCGGTCCATGATCGCCCGGCGTTCGCGCACGCCGGTCCATTTCAGCCAGTCGGGCAACCAGTCGTTCCAGATCAGCGCCGTCCCGCGCAGCCGCAGCCCGGCCTTCAGCCCGAACTCGATCAGCCTGTCGGCCACCGTGAAGTCGGCCTCCGGCCCGGCCGGGCGCAGCCAGTCGAATTTCAGGCTGTTCTCGATGGCGCCGATCCGGCACTGCGCCGTCAGCAGCGCCGCCGCCGCAGGATCGTCGAAGATCTCGCGGTCGAACGCGCTGCCGAACGCAAGGCCGCGCGAACCTGCTGTTCCGGCCAGGTTCGGCGTGGCTGCCAGCGCCGCGCGGGGCAGGGCGCCCGCCGCCAGCGTGGCCATGCCCGCCATCACAATGTCGCGCCGCGTCGGTCTCAAAAGCACGCTCCCTTAACCGCCCTCGTGTAAGGGATAGGGTGGATATCGTTAAGGATTAGACCGTGGCCGGTAAGGTTGGCGAGGAACATTGGGGCGCGCAGACGGGCTATCGGGCCAAACGTCTGGCGCGTTTCGTCGCCCTCGCGGATGAAATCCTGAAAGAGAAGGGCGAGGTCCGCATTCTCGATATGGGCGGCAATCGCGACTACTGGCTCGATCTCGAGCCGGTGTGGAAGGGCCGCAACTTCAAGTTCACGCTCGTCAATCTCCAGCCCGAACGTCTCGACGACGCAAGATTCGAGGCGCATCAGGGCGATTGCCGCGCCATGCCGCAATACGCCGACAACGCATTCGACATCGTCCATTCCAACTCGGTGCTCGAACATGTCGGCAAATGGGCCGACATGCGCGCCTTCGCTGGCGAGATCCGGCGCCTCGCGCCCCGCTATTTCGTGCAGACGCCGAATTACTGGTTCCCGATGGAGCCGCATTTCCGCTCGCTCTTCTTCCACTGGCTGCCGGAGCCCATGCGCGTCGCCAAGGCGCTGCGCCGGCCCCTCGGCGCCTTCCCCAAGGCGCCCACCGTCGACGACGCCCAGCGCTTCATCGAGGATTCCAACCTGCTCGACGCGCGCCGCTTCATGCATCTCTTCCCGGATGCAAAGCTTGAGCGCGAACGCGCCTACGGCTTCACCAAATCCCTCATCGCCGTCCGCTGATGCCTACAGAGCCAACGCCCATGTCCCTCCGTCTCGTCTCCATCCACGGCTTCGATCCGCGCGGCCCCAAGGTCGGCGGCATGGAAACCCATGTGCGTCAGTTGCTGCGCCGTCACCCGGCCGACATGCGGATTCTCATGGTCGGGCTCGACGATTTCGGCGATCTCGAACTCGGCAAGGTCCACACCATCACCGTCGCGGGCCGCGAGATCGACTTCCTGCCCGTCATGCACATTCCCTATGGCGACCAGACCACGGCGGCGAAGACCGTCTCCAACTCGGTCACCTTCCGCTTCGCCAAGGCGCTCTTCCGCCATCTCCCCGCCATCCGCCGCGCCATCAAGGGCGAGGCCGCGAC
>JAKOQZ010000124.1 GCA_029778105.1 Pseudomonadota bacterium
GGCGCCTTCGCCGGCAAGTTCAGCTACGCCGCGCCCGAGCAATTCGCCTTTGATGGCACCAAGCTGGGGCCGTCGATCGACATCTATGCTTTCGGCCTGCTGATGGCGGCGTTTGCCCGCGGCAAGCCGCTCGACATGGGGCGTGACGTCGAAGCGGCCAAAGCCAAGCGGCTGCAGGTGCCGCCGCTCGACGATCTGCCGCCGGCCATGGTGCCGGTGCTGACGCGTCTGCTGCAGCCAGATCCGGCGGATCGGCCGCAGGATATGGATGAAGTCGCGCATCTGTTCGGGTCGATGCACGAGATGCCGCCGGAGGCGGTTGACGCCGGGGTTTCCGAGACGACGCCGGAACGCGAGCCGGCGGCGGCGACGCCGGAAGACGTGTCCGTGCCGGCCGCGCACCAAGATGCCATTGCGCCGCCGGTGGAGGCTCTGCCCGACGCGGCGGTAATCGGTGAGGCGTTTTCGGGCGATGTGCCGGAGGGCGATCTGGCCCCCGAGGCTGTCGAGGATATTCCATTCCAGGACGAGCCGGTCGCCGATCCGGTCATTGGCCAGGTCGCCGAGGCCGAGCCGCGCCGGCGTTCGGCCCTGGTGCCCGTCGCCCAGTTCCTGGGACTGGCTTTGGTTGGTGCGGCGGTGGTTTTCTTCCTGTTGCCCGGTGGCGATGACGGTCCGGCAAAGGGCACGCCCGTCGCGACCGTCACGCCCGTGCCCTCCGCGCAGCCGACACCCGTGCCGCCGGTGGTGCCGACCGCGGAGCCGACTCCGGTGCCGGAGCCGACCAGCGCGCCTCTGCCGACGCCTGTGCTTACGCCCAGCCCGAGCCCGGTGCCGGAAGCGACACCGACACCCACACCGGAACCGACCCCCGCCCCGACGGCCGAGCCGACACCGACTCCCCAAGCGCCTCTTGCGACCGGCAAGATCGAAGCCGCGCCGCGTGGTGCCAGGGTTACGGCGCAGTCGGGAAAAGCCTATGGCGCACAAAACAGCGACGGCAGAATTGTCTATGTCGCGCGGCGGCCCATGCATCTGACGGTGGTCGCGGGGCGGCGGGAGCAACTGATCGATCGCGATCTCAAGAAAGGGGACAGCTACCGTCTGCCGGACCGGACCGATCTGTTCGTTTCGGCCGACGACGCCGGCGCGCTGGATGTGATCCTGGACGGCACCTTCATCGGCCGTGCCGGCCCCGACGGCGCGCGGCTGGATAGCTTTAACGTGACGCCTGTGGCGTATGGCGGGCCCGCGGTGTTGCCGACACCCGTCCCGACGGTGCAGCCGACGCCGACACCGCCGCCCGCGCCCACCCCCGAACCCCAGACGAGCCAGTCTTCGGGAGATATCAGCGGCGATGCCCTGCAGATCCTGAACGGCCTGCGATCCCGCAGCGGCCTCAGCCGTCTCGCCGGCAGCGCGGCGCTCGATCAGGTGGCGCAGACGCTGGCCGCCAACAACGCTCGCGCAGGCGCGATCCGCCAGCCATCGGGCAGCGCCGTGCTGCAGATGCTGATCCAGTCGGGCTATGGCAGCGCCCGGGCCTCGCAGCTGCACACGCGTCGTCAGAACTCGGTGTCGGAGGCGATGCAGTTCTGGGCGGGGCGTGGCGATATGGCGGCGGCTCTGCTCGATCCCGACGCCGCCGCCATGGGTATCGGGATGGCCGAGGCCGGCGGCGTGCGTTACTGGGTGCTGGTTGTGGCGCAGTCCCCGCGCTAGTCGACGAACTCGGCCTGGCGATAGCCCTGGAAATAGAGCAGGGCCGAGAGGTCGGCGTGGTCGATGCGCGCGCGAGCCGCAGCCGCGACCACCGGCTTGGCGCGATAGGCGACGCCCAGCCCTGCCGCTTCGATCATCGCCAGATCGTTCGCCCCATCGCCGATGGCGACGCACGCCGCGCCATCGATCTGGTTGACCGCCGAGAGTTCGAGCATTGAGGCCAGTTTCGCCTCGCGGCCGAGAATCGGGCTGGCGACCGTGCCCAGCAACGTGGCGCCATCGTCGAGCAGGATATTGGCGCGATTGACGGCGAATCCCGCCGCCTGAGCCACGCGGCCGGTGAAGAAAGTGAAGCCGCCGGAGACCAGCGCCGTGACGGCGCCCGCCGCCTTCATCGTCTGCACCAGCGTCCGCGCGCCGGGGTTGAGGCGGACCCGCTCGTCATAGGCCTGCTGCAGCGCGCCCAGCGGAAGGCCTTTCAGAAGCGCCACGCGATGACGCAATGCCTCGGGGAAGTCGAGCTCGCCGCGCATGGCGCGTTCGGTGATCTGGGAAACCTGCTCTTTCACGCCGGCGAAGTCCGCCAGCTCATCGATGCATTCGCAGCCGATAATGGTGGAATCCATATCGGCGATGAGGAGCCTCTTCCGACGCCCGGCCGCGGGGATAACTGCGACATCGACCGGCGCGCCGCCAAGCGACGCACGGATCGCGTCTTCGGCCGGCCGCCAGTCGGTCGCTGCCAGCGGAAACTCGGCGGCCAGATCATCCGCCAGCCAGATGGCGTCGCCGCCGGCCGTGGCGTTACGCGCCGCTTCTACCTGCACGGGGCTGAGGCCGCCCGCATTGCGCGCGCCGACGAGGACAGCGATCCATTTCATGGGCTAAAGATCAGGCGATGAGTGTGAAGACGGAATGCGTGCTTATTGCAGGCCCGACAGCGAGCGGCAAATCGGCCGTCGCGATGGCTTTGGCGCGCGCGACCGGCGGCGTCATCGTGAACGCCGATTCCATGCAGATCTACCGGCAGCTGCGCATCCTGTCGGCGCGTCCAAGCGAGGCGGAGGAGGCCGAAATTCCTCACCGGCTCTTTGGCTTCGCCGACGTCCGGGAGCCGTTTTCGGTAGCGCGCTGGCTGGATGCCGCGCGCGGTGTGCTGGCCGAGTTGAAGGCGGCGGGGCGGCTGGCGATCGTGACCGGAGGGACGGGCCTCTATTTCAAGGCGCTGGAAGAGGGGCTTTCCGCCGCTCCAAGCTCGACCGAGGAGGGGCGCCAGGCGGCGCGGCAGCGGCGCGATCTGCTGGGCGCGGCGGCTTTTCACGCCGAGCTTGTGCGGCTCGATCCGGCGTCGGCTTCGCTGAACCCCGGCGACACGCAACGCACCCTGCGGGCCTGGGAAGTCGTGACGGCCTCCGGGCGCGGCCTCAGCGCATGGCAGGATGTTGCGACGGAACCGGTGTTGGATCTGGCGCGGACGGTGCGGGTCGTCATCGAAATGGACCGGCCTGTCCTGAACGCAAGAATAGACGCGCGTTTCGATCAGATGTTGGCGGCCGGAGCGCTGGAGGAGGCGCGCGCCTTCTGGTCGCTGGCTCCCGATCCGATGCTGCCGGCCTCCAAGACCCTGGGTCTTCCGCAGTTCCGCAAGGCCCTGGACGGCGAGATCGCGCTGGCGGCGGCCGTCGCCGATGCGAAGCTACAGACCCGGCGTTTCGCCAAGCGGCAATCGACATGGTTTCGCAACCAGACGCCGGACTGGGTCCGCATGCAGGCGGGCGACGCCGATGCGATGGCTGCAGCTATCGCCGGGATGCTGGGCTGAACGGCCTGCGCCCTAATCGGCTGCGTCGATCAGCGCGTCGAGTTCGGCGAGCTTCACGGTGAGGTCCGGGCGGCTCGCAAAGGTGCCGGTGGCCATCGCCTGCGCGAGGGCGTCGCGCGCCTCCCGGTAGTACATTGCGCGGCTACCCCCGACGGTGCGATGGCCGCGCTGCTCAAGGACGGCGTAGCGATTATAGAGGCCGATTGGATGGACGGCGCCATCTGCGCCATGCGCGGCGATGTCGGCGAAGCAGGCGGCGGCCTCATCCATCCATGCAAGACCTTCAGGTCCTGCCCTGAGACGCCCCAGCTCGTGCAGGGCGGCGCCGCGAAAGGTCGCGGCCTCCATCCAGAGCGTGCGGTTGTCATGAGGCTGAATGAGCGAAAGCGCGTCAGCCAGCGTATTGGCGGCGTCGGCCAACATCGCGCCGCGTTCGTCGCCGGTGAGGATTTCGCCGTGGCGATAGCGGGTCTCACCGAGAATTTTGAGCATGGATGCGCGGAAGAGCGGATGCGCATCGGGTCCGGCCGCCTCCAGCGCCTTCGTCACTGTCTCATCGGCTTCGGCATAGTTCGCGATCGCCATGAGGTTGTGCCCAAGGAGCTGCATTGCCTCCGCCCATTCCTTCGGCTGACGGCGACGGTCGAAGCCGGCCACATGTGCGCGGCACTGGGTTATCGCGTCGGCTTCGGTGCGTTCCGGAGCCGGCGCATTTGCCGACACCGATGTGCCGAAGAGCCGTTTCAGGAAGGACATGATGTCGGAACCCTCTTGAGGCGGGCCGGAACGACTGGGCCGTTCGGACCCCGGGACCGGCAGCATGGGGATCGCAGAGGCTGCGATCAATGAAACATCCGCGAATGGCCGATTTCGGCTTGA
>JAKOQZ010000125.1 GCA_029778105.1 Pseudomonadota bacterium
ACGTCGAACTGCTTGGGATTGCGCACCAGCTGCATCGCGCAATTGTCGGCGAGGATATGGGTGAGCTTCATATCCTTGAATTCGGTGTCGTGGATGTGGGTCACTTCCTCGCGCCACAGCACGCCGGTGTGCATGACGTTCGACTTCTCGGCCGAATGGACGTGGCCCTTGCGCTTGCCCGCCAGTTCGAACGCCACGCGCGCGATGCGGCGCACCTCGTCGGTCGTATAGAGCTGGGTGTCGACCGCCTTGCGGCCGCCGCCCGCCAGCGTCTCGATGCCGCGCGGCTCGCCGAAATAGACGCCGCCGGTCAGCTCGCGCACGATCATGATGTCGAGGCCGGAGACGAGCTCGGGCTTGAGGCTGGAGGCGTCGGTCAGCGCCGGGAAGCAGAGCGCGGGGCGCAGGTTCGCGAACAGCTCCATGTCCTTGCGGAGGCGCAGCAGGCCGCGCTCGGGCTTTTTATCGAAGGCGTTCTTGTCCCACTGCGGCCCGCCCACCGCGCCGAACAGCACGGCGTCGGCGGCCATCGCCTTGTCCATCGCCGCATCGGTGATGGGCTCGCCCGTCTTCTCAAGGCTGATGCCGCCGACCAGATCTTCGTCGAGGTCGAACGAGAGGGTGCGGTTGGCCGCCAGCCAGTCGATGACGCGGCGCACCTGAACGGTGACTTCCGGGCCGATGCCGTCGCCGGGGAGAAGGAGGAGTTTCGCGGTCATGGGGTTCGTCTCTCGTCACTCAGAACTGTCATCCCGGCCGGAGCGAAGCGGAGAGCCGGGACCCAGAGCCGCAAGTGGCGCTCGCGGCCCCTGGGTCCCGGGTCTACGGCGCCTGCGGCGCCTTCGCCCGGGATGACACGAAGGGTTTAATCGGATTCAGAGCCAGGGCTTGGCGAGTTTCGCCTTCGCCTCGTAGTCGTCGATGGCCGCGCCGTCGCGCAGCGTCAGGCCGATATCGTCCCAGCCGTTGAGCAGGATCTGCTTGCGGAAGGGATCGATGTCGAAGGTGATGACGCCGCCGTCGGGGCCGCGGATCTCCTGCTTCTCAAGATCGACCGAGACGATGGCGTTGGCGCCGCGCTCGGCGTCGTCCATCAGCTTGTCGATCTGATCCTGCGGCAGCGCGATGGGCAGAATGCCGTTCTTGAAGCAGTTGCCGTAGAAGATGTCGGCGAAGCTCGGCGCGATGATGCACCGGAAGCCGAAATCGAGCAGCGCCCAGGGCGCG
>JAKOQZ010000126.1 GCA_029778105.1 Pseudomonadota bacterium
AAGTCGGCGCACGCGGTGGAGACCAAGGCGCGCACGCTGGAAGAGGCGCTGAAGGGCGCTGACATCTTCCTCGGCCTTTCCGCCGCCGGCGCGATGACCAAGGAGATGGTCAAGGAGATGGCCGACAAGCCCATCATCTTCGCCTGCGCCAATCCCGACCCCGAGATCACGCCGGAAGACGTGGCGAGCGTGCGCTCGGACGCCATCGTCGCGACGGGCCGCAGCGACTATCCCAACCAGGTCAATAACGTCCTCGGCTTCCCCTATATCTTCCGCGGCGCGCTGGATGTGCGCGCCTCGACCATCAATGAAGAGATGAAGATCGCGGCGGCCGAGGCGCTCGCCGAACTCGCGCGCGAGGATGTGCCGGACGAAGTGGCGGCCGCCTATGCCGGCCCGCGTCCGTCCTATGGGCCGAGCTATATCATTCCGGTGCCGTTCGACCCGCGCCTCATCAGCCGCATTCCGGTGGCGGTGGCCAAGGCCGCGATGGAGAGCGGCGTCGCGCAGAAGCCGATCGGCGATCTTGAGGCCTATGGCCATTCGCTGTCGGCGCGTCTCGATCCGATGGCGAGCGTCATCCAGCGCCTCGTCTCGGTGGTGCGCGCCAACCCCAAGCGCATCGTCTTCGCCGAGGGCGAGGAAGAGACGATCATCCGCGCCGCCATGGCCTATGAAGGCAACGGCCTGGGGCAGGCGACGCTGATCGGCCGGCCCGAGCGCATCCACAACACGATGCGCCTGGCGGGCATCGAGGATACCGGCATCCAGATCGTGAACCCGCAGGATTCGCATCTGACGGCGGGCTATACCGACCGCCTTTATGCGCGCCTGCAGCGCCGGGGCCTGCTGCATCGCGACTGCCAGCGTCTGGTCACCTATGACCGCAATGTCTTCGCGGCCTCGATGGTGGCGGCGGGCGACGCCGACACGATGCTGACCGGCTATACCCGCAACTACTCGGTCGCGCTGGACGGCGTGCGTCAGGTGTTCGCGACGCGGCGCGGGGCGCGGGTCATCGGCCTGTCGATGATCCTGGCGCGCGGGCGCACGGTGTTCGTGGCGGATACCAACGTGCACGATATGCCGACGGCGGAAGAAACCGCCGATATCGCGATCATGGCGGCGGGCGTGGCGCGCCGCATGGGCTTCGAGCCGCGCGTCGCGCTGCTGGCCTATTCGACCTTCGGCCACCCGACCGGCGAGCGCTCGGCGGTGCAGCGCGAGGCGGTAGAGATTCTCGCCGGGCGCGACGAGGTGGATTTCGAGTTCGACGGCGAGATGGCGGCCGACGTGGCGCTGAATCCGGCGGCGATGGCGCTCTACCCGTTCTGCCGTCTGACCGGCCCCGCCAATGTGCTGGTGATGCCGGCGATCCACTCGGCCTCGATCTCCACCAAGCTGCTGCAGGAGATCGGCGGCGCGACGGTGATCGGCCCGCTGCTGGTGGGTCTGGAGAAATCGGTGCAGATCTGCCCGATCGGCGCCAAGATGTCGGACATCGTCAACATGGCGGCGCTGGCGGCGTACGACATCAATTCCTAGGCGGCGGTCGGTCCGCCCCGGACATCAGGGCGTGCCCGGTCCCGCAGACGCCATGGCCCAGCCGCGAAAGGCGGCGAGCGCGGGGTCGGCGGCCGCTTCCGGGCGGTGGATGAGCCACCAGCCGCGCTCCTGCGGCACGGAAAGATCGAACAGGCGCACCAGGCGCCCGGCTTTGAGATCGTCGGCGACGAACGGTGCGCGCGCCATGGCGACGCCGAGCCCGTCGATCGCCGCCTGAAGGGCGAAGGCGGGATAGTCGAAGGTGGTGGCGCGGCCGAGCGTCACGCGCTCCAGCAGCCCGGCGGCCTTCAGCCAGAGCGGCCAGTCGCCCTTGGCGCTGGCGGCATCCAGCAGCGTCGCCTGCACCAGATCTTCCGGCGATTTCAGCAATGCTGCGAGCCCCGGAGCGGCGACGGGGAAGAGGTCGGCGGTGAAGAGGAAATCGGCCTTCAGGCCCGGCCAGCGCCCGTCGCCGAGGCGGATCGCCGCGTGCCAGCCCGGCCGCATCGGATCGGCCCCGGCGATCTGGGTGGAGAGCTGCACATCGATATCGCCATGGGCGGCGTGGAATCCGGGCAGGCGCGGGATCAGCCAGCGCATGGCGAGCGTCGGCCCGGCCCCGACCACCAATGTCCGCCGCCCGCCTTCGGCAAGGCGCGCCGTCGCCGCCGCAATGCGCTGAAAGGCGGCGCTGATCTCGCTTAAATAGGCCGTCCCGGCATCGGTGAGGGTGAGCCCGTTGGCGCGGCGGACGAAAAGGGCGACCCCGAGCCGGCCCTCCAGCAGTTTCACCAGGCGGCTGATCGCCGAGGGGGAGACGTTCATCTCGTCCGCCGCCGCGACATAGCTGCCTGAGCGGGCGGCGGCCTCGAACGCTTTCAGACCGTTGAGCGGCGGCAGTTTCACCCGGACAAACCCTCAGTTTTCCTGACCCTCACCCTTGCAAAGCTCTGCGTGCGGGGCCAGCGAAATCGGCGTAGGTCTACCGCGCCTTCGGGGATTGCCGTCAGATGTTCGCCGCTCTTCCGCTCAGCCTGCTGCTCTTCGGCGCGGTGCTCGCCACCTCGGTGATCTCGGGCATTTTCGGGATGGCGGGCGGCCTTATCCTGATGTTGATCCTGGCCCAGATGTTCACCGTGCCGGCGGCGATGGTGCTGCACGGCGTGACGCAGTTTTTCTCCAACGGCTGGCGCGCGGTGTTGTGGCGGCGCTGGATCGCCTGGCGGATCGTCGGCCTCTACATGCTGGGCGCGCTGCCCGCGACTCTGGTGCCGTTCGTCGTCGCGTTCGTGCCGGACAAGGCGGTGATGCTGATTCTGCTGGGCCTCGTGCCCTTCGCGGCGCTCGCTTTGCCGGAGGGGGTGAAGTTTGATGTGACGAAGCCCGGTCATGCCGTGCTGTGCGGGTTTCTGGTGGCGGGAACCCAGCTGTTGGCCGGGGTGGCGGGGCCGCTTCTGGATGTGTTTTTCGTGCGTTCCACCACGCTGGACCGGCGTGCCGTGGTGGCGACCAAGGCGGTGACGCAGGCGTTCAGCCACACGCTGAAGATCGGCTATTACGTGACGCTGGCCGCCGCCGGGACGGCGCTGGACTGGGATGTCTACGCCGCCGCCATCGCCGCCGCGACCATCGGCACGACGCTGGCCGGGCCGCTGCTGGAGCGGATTTCCAACGAAAATTTCCGCAAATGGACGCGTGTCATCGTGCGGGCGGTCGGCGCGATCTCGATGATCCAGGGCCTCTGGCTGCTGACGCGCTAGCGCCGCAGGGGCGCCTCCCCATATAAGGCCCCCATGAACGCGCTCAGCTTTCCCGCCCTGACCGAGCCCGACGCCATCCAGGCGGTGATCGGCCTTGCCCGCTGGTGCGGCGCGAAGGGCTGGGTGCCGGCGACGGCGGGGAACTTTTCTGCGCGGATCGACCTCGCCCGCGCCGCCTGCACCGCCTCGGGCGGCGACAAGGGCGCGGTGACCGAACAGGGCGTGATCGTGCTGGATATCGCCGAAAACCTGGACGGGCCGGGCCACCCCCGCATGTCGGCCGAAGCGCCGCTGCATCTTCAGCTCTATCGCGACGATCCCACGATCGGCGCGGTGGCCCATGCCCATCCCCTCGCCGCCGTGCTGCTCTCGCGCCGGCATGTCGGGGCGGGGCGCATCGTCTTCGAAGGCTGGGAGATGCAGAAGGCGATCCGCAGCGTCACCACCCATGAGGGCGCGCTGGAGCTGCCGATTTTCGCCAACGACCAGGACACGCGCCGCCTCGGCTTAAGGGTGTCTCAAGCCCGCGCCGGTTGGAACGGGCCGGTTTTCGGCTATCTGATCGCCGGTCACGGCATCTATGCCTGGGGCAAGGACGCGTTCGAGGCGCGCCGTCACCTGGAAGCCTACGCCCACCTCTTGGATCTCATTCTGGAAGAGGAGCGCCGCGCATGAGCGAGCTCATCATCACCCCCGACAGCAACCCGCGCGAACGCCTGGTGGTCGCGACCGATGCCGATCGCATCGCGGAGGAACTGTCGAAGATCGGCGTCGTGTTCGAACGCTGGAACGCGGGCGTGCAGCTGAACGCCGGGGCCGACCAGGCCGCCGTGCTGGAGGCCTACAAGGCCGATGTCGAGCGTCTGTCGAACGCCCATGGTTATCAGTCGGTCGATGTCGTCCGCATGAAGCCGGACCATCCCGACCGCGCCGCGATGCGCGCGAAATTCCTGGCCGAGCACATCCACGAGGACGACGAGGTGCGCTTCTTCGTGGAAGGTCAGGGCGCGTTCTATCTGCGCGTCGGCGGCAAGGTCTATCGCACGGTCTGCGCGGCGGGAGATCTCATCTCGGTGCCCAAGAACACGACGCACTGGTTCGATGCGGGCGACAAGCCGTTCTTCTGCGCCATCCGCCTGTTCACGACGCCCGACGGCTGGGTCGCCAAATTCACCGGCGACGAGATCGCGAAGTCGTTCCCCGAATTCGTGAACCCGGACACGCTGGCCGCGTGACCATCAAAGCGGTTCTCACAGATATCGAAGGCACGACGGCGCCGGTCACCTTCGTCGCCGACGTGCTGTTCCCCTATGCGGCGGAGCGGTTGGACGCTTTTGTGCGCGCGAACCTCAAGGACCGCGCGGTCGCCGAGGCGCTGGCCGAGACGGCGGAGCTGGAAGGGCGCAAGCTCTCGCTGGACGAGGCCATCGCCACGCTGCTCGGCTGGATCAAGGCCGACCGCAAGGCGACGCCGCTGAAGACGCTGCAGGGCAAGATCTGGCGCGAAGGCTATGAGAGCGGCGTCATCCGGTCGCCGGTCTATGGCGATGCGGTGACGGCGCTGAAGGCGTGGAAGGCGCGCGGGCTGAGGCTGGATGTCTATTCCTCGGGCTCGGTCGAGGCGCAGATCCTGCTCTACAGGCACACCGAAGCCGGCGATCTGACGGGGCTGTTCTCCGGCTATTACGACACGCGCATCGGGCCCAAGGTCGAGGCCGCGTCCTATGGCGCCATCGCCCGCGAGATCGGCGTCGCGCCGGCGGAGATCCTGTTCCTGTCGGATCTGCCGCGCGAGGTGGACGCCGCGCTGAAGGCGGGCCTCAAAAGCTGGCGCATCGACCGCGCCCTACCGCCCGGCACGATGCTGACCGATGCGGTGGGCGTGACGGTCGCCGCCGATTTCGCGCTGGTCGATAAATGGCTGAGCGCCGCCGTGACGCCGTCGGCGCGCCGCGCCGGAGCCGACGGCCTCTAGCGCTGGCGCGTGAGGAACGCCCTGAGGCGTTTGTCGAGGCGCGAGGTCGGGAAATAGATGAACACGTCGGTCGTGTTGAACTGGTGATCGATCACCGCGCCGTCGCCGATATACGAGCCGAAGCGGATATAGCCCTTCACCAGCGGCGGCAGCTCGCGCTGGGCCTCCTGGGCGTCGATCGCCTCCTTGGGCATCAGGTTCATATCGACATAGCGCGCGGGCAGCGCGCGGACCTGCGGTAGCTCGGGTGGCACGGCGTGGAAGTGATGGAGATAGGCGAGTTCGAGCTTCAGCGTATCGGGCTCGACGCCGTGCAGCGAGGCGCAGCCGAACATCAAGGTGATGTCGTGCCGGTCGAGATAGGCGATCAGCCCCCGCCACATGAACTGCATCACGGCGCTGGAGCGGTAATCCCTGGCGACGCAGCTGCGCCCCAGCTCGAGCAGCCGGTCGTTCGGGCCGGCGGCGGCCAGCAACGGGCCAAGATCGTACTCGTCGGCGCTGTAGAAGCCGCCGTTTTCCGCCGCCACGGCCTGCCGCAGCAGCCGGTAGCAGCCGACGACCGCGCCGCCGGCCTCAAGGTCGAACACGAGCAGGTGATCGCAGAACGCGTCATAGCGGTCGAAGTCGCGCCCGCTGGCCGCCATGTCCGGCGTCGGGCGGGCGTTCATCTCGCGATAGAACACCTCGAAGCGCAGGCGCTGGGCCGCCTCGATCTCGGCCGGCGTCGTCGCGATGCGCGCCTCCAGCCAGCCGGAACGCGCAAGCACGTTTCCGCCCTCGGCAGGCTTGGCAAAGGTTCCACTATCGGCCGGGTGACTCATACTTCGCGTGCCGGTTCCCAAACCCGGACTCTAGGCGAAACCGGCCATGCGTTCAAACCGGGCCGGAGGGCGCTTTCGCAGGTGCGGTAGACGGCATCAGCCGGGTCACCACCACCGCCAGAATCAGGGCCGGAATGCCCATGGCGGCGGTCGCGATGAAGAACGGATAATAGCCGCCCAGCGCGTCCATCAGATAGCCCGAGCCCGCCCCGACGAATTTGCCCGGCATCGCCGCGAAGGACGAAAAGAGGGCGTATTGCGTGCCGCTGAACTTCACGTTCGTCAGCGACGAGATGAAGGCGATGAGCGCGGTGCCGGAAAACCCGCCCAGCGCGTTTTCGAAGGTGATGGCGACGACGAAGGCGGTCAGGTCGTGGCCGCGGGTCGCCAGCCAGGCGAAGGCGAGGTTGGAGGCCGAGCCCAGCAGAACGCCGAGGATCAGCGTCAGTTTCGGCCCCAGGCGGATCGCCGCGAGGCCGCCCAGCACGGCGCCGGCGATGCCGATCCACACGCCATAGGTCTTGGAGACGATGGCGATCTCGTCGGTCGTGAACCCCTGACGGACATAGAAGGGCGAGGCGAGGATGCCCATGACGCGGTCGGAGATGGAATAGAGGCTGATCAGCAGGAGGATCAGTACGGCGACCGGCACGCCGTGGCGCGCGAAGAAGTCGATGAACGGCGCGACCACCGCGCGATAGAGAAACTGCAGCACATGCGCTGCGCCGGCGCCGAGGCCGCGCGTCGCCTCGCCGATGGTTTCCTCGCCCGCCACCGGGCCCCTGGGTTCGGCCGTGCGATTGGCGAACAGGGCGCCGACGACGCCGACGCCCATCGCGGCGGCCATCATCAGATAGGCGAACTCCCAGGAAGGCCGGGTGGAGAGGAAGAGCGCGCCGGCCCCCGCCGCGAGCAGTCCGAGCCGGTAGCCCAGCGTCGTGACGCCGGCCATCAAGGGCTGTTCCTCCTGGGACGCGACCTCGATGCGCCAGGCGTCGATGACGATGTCCTGGGTGGCGGACCCGAAGGCGAGCAGCACCGCCGCGAGCGCGATCGTATCCAGATGGTTGGGTGGATCGCTCTGCGACAGCGCGATCAGCGCGCCGATCACGACGGCCTGCGACAGCAGCATCCAGGCGCGCCGCCGTCCCAGGAGCCGGCTGAGGCCCGGCAGCGGCACGTTGTCGACCAGCGGCGCCCACAGGAATTTGAACGAATAGGCGACATTGGCGAGGCTCATCAGGCCGACCGTCTTGATGTCGACGCCTGCGGTCGTCATCCACACGCCGAGCGTGCCGACGCTGAGCAGGAACGGCAGGCCGCTTGAAAACCCCAGCAGCAGCATGATCGCGACATGCCGGCGGCCCAGCGCGCGCATCAGGTCGAGAAAGCCGGGTTTGGGCGCAGCGGACGTTTCGGCGGACATGAATCAGCGCTGTTTGGACAGGGCCCTAGCCTTGCCCGATCCGATCCCGGCGCGCCAGCCTCAGCCTCACGCCGCCTTGGCGCGGGCCTTGGTCCAGCGCTGGATCGCTGCCGTAAGGGCGTTGGGGTCGAGCGGCTTGGTGAGGAAGTCGTCCATGCCCGCCGCGCGGCAGTTCTGGCGGTCTTCGTCCATCACCGAGGCGGTCAGCGCGATGACGGGCAACCGCGCCCGGTCGCCATAGCGGCGCTGCCCTTCGGCCTCGCGCAGGCGGCGCGTCGCCTCGATGCCGTCCATGCCGGGCATATGGACGTCCATCAGCACCAGATCGTAGCGCCCGCGCGTCTCGATCGCGGCCAGCGCCTCGGCGCCGTCGCGCACCGCATCGACATGGTGGCCCATGCGCTTGATCAGCGAGACGGTGAGCAGCGTGTTGATCTCGTTGTCTTCGGCGACGAGGATCGAGACGCCTTCGCCGCGCCGGGCTTCGGCCTCGGACGCCGCTTCCGCCGCAGGAACCGCCTTGCCGGCGTCGAGATCGATCCCCGCAAGGCTCGCCGCGAGCCGGCGCTCCAGCCAGCCATGACGCACCGGCGTGATGTGATAGCCCGTCGCGCCGGCCGCCTTGAGCGCGGGGATGCGCGCCCGCTTGGCCGGGGGCAGCAAGGTGATGAGCGCGCCGCCGTCGGGCAGCCACGAGCGCAGCGAGGGAATGCGCGTCTCGGCGTCGCCCTCAGGCAGTTCGATGTCGGTGAGCACGGCATCCACGCGCCCCGCCATCAGCGCCAGCGTCGCTTCGGCGGCGTTGGAGAAGCCTTCCGCCTCGGCGCCCCCGTCGGCGAGGCGCTGCACCAGCGTCTCGCGCAGGATGGGCGAAGCGCTGATGATCGCGATGCGCTTGCCCGAAAGATCGGGCGGCGGCGCGATCTGTTCGGCCAGGCGGTTGGGCGCGAGCGGGGTGGTGAACCAGAACACGCTGCCGCCGCCGAAGGCGTTGGTGACGCCGATCTCGCCGCCCATCGTCTCCACGATCTTCTTGGAGATGGCGAGGCCGAGGCCCGATCCGCCGAACTTGCGGCTATGGGTGGAATCGGCCTGCTCGAAATGGCCGAAGATGCGGTCCTTGGCCTCGTCGGGAATGCCGATGCCGGTATCCTCGATCTCGAAGCGAAGCCGCAGCAGCCCGCGTCCGCTGGCGTCGAGTCCGCCGGCTTCGCGCGAGACGCGGATGGTGACGCCGCCGGTTTCGGTGAACTTGATCGCGTTGCCGGCCAGATTGAGCAGCACCTGCCGCAGCCGCTGTTCATCGCCCAGCATGGCCTCGGGCACGTCGGGCTCGACGCAGGTCGCGATGTCGATGGATTTCTGGTGGGCGCGCGTCGCCAGCAGCTCGGCGACCTGATCGACCAGCGCGCGCACGCCGAACGCCTCGCGCGAGAGCTCCAGACCGCCCGCCTCGATCTTGGAGAAGTCGAGAATGTCGTTGATCAGCTCGACCAGCGCCTCGCCCGACTGCTTGACCGCCAGCGCATAGGCGCGCTGGTCCGGCGACATCTTGGTGTCGAGCAGCAGGCTGGCCATGCCGATGACGCCGTTCATCGGCGTGCGGATCTCGTGGCTCATCGTGGCGAGGAACAGCGACTTGGCGCGGCTCATCTCCTCGGCGCGGTCGCGTGCGGCGCGGATCGCGCGCTCGGCCTCCTTGCGGTCGGTGATGTCGCGCCCGACCGACTGGATCTCCAGCAGCGCGCCGCTTTCGCCGCGGATGGGGTAGTCCTCCCAGGCGTACCAGCGCCAGCCGCGGGTCGTCTTCACGCGCTGGTCGTATCTGAGGCTCGGCCGCTCGGGGCTCTCGTGAAAATCATGGAGCATCGGCGGCGGGTCGTTGGGATGGAAGGTCGGCGCGAAGGCGCGGCCGATCACGTCGTCGCGCCTCACCCCGAACAGGGTGCAGAAGGCGTCGTTGACGAAGGTCAGCCGGCCGTCGGGCCAGCGGCGCAGAATCGCGTCGCCCTGGGCGTCGACCAGCCCGCGATAACGCTGTTCGTTCTCCTTCAGATCGACGTTGATCATCTGGAGGCGTTCGACGGTGCGCTTCTGCACCTCGGCGATGCGCTTGAGGCCCGCGGTCTGTTCGTCGGCCTCGCGGCGGCGGCGGCGCTGCTCCAGCAGCGTCGCCAGAATCGCCCCGGTCGCCGCCACGGCCAGGGCGACGGACAGGACCGGGTCGGGCGTGAGGTCCGCGCCCTGAACATAGCGGACCGCCAGAACCGCCACCGCCACGCCGGCGGCGCCGATGCCGGTCATCTGGGAAATGAGACGATGAAGACGCATAAAATCGGCGGCCACGCGTTCTGCGTTCGGGATGGCGCGGACTATCGCGAAACCGGGCCTAGGGAACCCTTAACGGGCCCCCTGGGGGCTTTATGGTTTATGCCGATTTTTGCGGGGGTTACTCGCCCGGATAGCTGATCGTCAGCTCCGTCACCCGGGGCTTCGCCGCGATCACGTCCTTCATATCGGACATCAGCTCGACATCGCCCACGACGCTTTCGGGAGACGATTCGGCAGAAGGCAGAAATCGCATCGTCAGATTGCAGTCGTGACGCTGCGCCGCGTCCAGCGCGCCGTTGTCCCAACTGATCGCGAAGCCGCCAAAGTCCCAGCCGAAGCCCGACAGGCGAAACGGCTTGCCGTTGGCCTTCTCGACCGCCGCCAGATCGCTGCCGATCCGCAGGCCTTCCACGGTCTGCCAGAGAATTTCCGTCTTCCAGGGATTCATGCCGTCAGGATCGGCGCCGAAATCGGCTTCCACGGAGACGGCGGCGGGGCGGGCGCGTTTGTCCTCGTCCCACCAGTGGACGGTCAGCCTTCTGGCCGGGTCGTTGGGGAAAACGACCGTCGCATTGGTCTCCATGCCCTCGGCGCCCGGAACGCTCTTGTACTCGACATTCTCCTTGCCGAACGCGGCGACGAGATCGGCCTCCGTCATATTCTTGTTGAACGGCGCCTCGCAGGTGAGCGTCTGCATGTCGGCGGCGAAGGCCGGCATGGCGAGCATGGTGCCGGCGAGGAAGGCAAGGCGAAGGCGCATGGACCGTTGATCCCTTTCGAATCTGCGGCGCGGTTGTGGCGCGTAGACCCGATTTCGTCAAAGCGCCGAAGCGGCGCGGCGCGCTTTCTGCGGCGGTTCAGGCTTTCGGCTTGCCGCGTGTCGTCGGCTTGGGCCTGACATAGACGATCATGCCGTCCTTGCGCGTCTCAAAGGCGCCCGTGGCGGCGACGAGATCGCTCAGCTTGCGGTGCCCATAGCTTCGCGGATCGAAATCGGACGACAGTTTCGGCAGCAATGCGCCCACGCTGCCGAGATGCGACCAGCCGTCTTCGCCGCCGCCCTGTTCGATGGCCTTCAGCAGAATCGGTATCGCATCGCGGACCTTCGAAACGCTCGTTTCCGAGGCAATCAGGTTCTCCGTGAAGATGAAGCGCTTGCACGCCTGTCGCAGGCTCTCGGGTGTCTTGCTTTCGCCGAAGCCGTAGACGTCCAGGCCCTGCTCGCGAATCCTGCTGGCGAGACGCGTGAAGTCACTGTCGGACGAAACCAGACAGAAGCCATCCACTCTTCCGCTATGCAGAATATCCATGGCGTCGATCACCATGGTGATGTCGGATGCATTCTTGCCTTGCGTGTAGGCAAACTGCTGCTGCGGGACAATCGCGTGCTTTGAGAGTCGTTCTGACCATCCTTTGAGATTTGTCGAAGAGAAATCGCCGTAGATGCGCCGGATACTGGCCTCGCCCAATTGCGCGATTTCTTCAAACAGCCCGTCGGCTATTTGATAAGAGGCGTTGTCGGCATCGATCAGGACGGCGAGGCGGAGAGAGGTCTGGGCCATCCGTCCAGTCCAGCACAACTGGATTAAGCGATACTCAACCGCCGATAGCTCAGTGCTTCGGCGACATGGGCGCGGGTGACGCCGTCGGAGGCGGCGAGATCGGCGATGGTGCGCGCGACCCGCAGGGCGCGGGTATAGCCGCGGGCCGAAAGGCGCATCCGGTCGGCCGCGTCGGCCAGCAGCGTGCGGGCCGCGGTCTCCAGTTTGGCGCCCTCGTTGAGCGCCTCGCCTTCGGCCTCGGCATTGGTCGAAATGCCCTGCCCGTCATAGCGCGCCGCCTGCCGCGCCCGGGCCGCAGCGACCCGCGCGGCGACCTCGGCCGAGCCTTCGCGCGGCGCGGGCAGGGTGAGGTCGGCGGCGCTGACGGCGGGCACATCGACATGCAGATCGATGCGGTCATAGAGCGGGCCGGAGATGCGCGACTGATAGTCGGTCCCGCAGCGCGGCGCCCGGTTGCAGGCCTGCGCCGGGTCGCCGAGATAGCCGCAGCGGCACGGGTTCATCGCCGCGACCAGCTGGAAGCGGCTGGGATAGCGGATATGGGCGTTGGCGCGGGCGACGAGGGTCGATCCCGTCTCGATGGGTTGCCGCAGGGAATCGAGCACCTGGCGCGCGAATTCGGGCAACTCGTCGAGAAAGAGCACGCCCTGATGCGCGAGGCTCACCTCGCCCGGCCGCACTTTCAACCCGCCGCCCACCAGCGCCGCCATCGAGGCGGAATGGTGCGGGGCGCGGAACGGACGGCGGCGGCCGATGGCGCCGTCTTTCAACTCGCCCGCAAGGCTCTGGATCATCGAGATCTCGAGCGCCTCGCGCGGCGAAAGCGGCGGCAGCAGACCGGGCAGGCGCGCCGCCAGCATCGACTTGCCGCTGCCGGGCGGGCCGATCATCAGCAGATTGTGGCCGCCGGCCGCGGTGATCTCGAGCGCGCGTTTCGCGGTCTCCTGTCCGCGCACGTCTTTCAGATCGGGCATCGCGCCCGTCTCTTCGGCCAGCTTCGCCTGGGGCGGGGTGAGGATCTGCACGCCCTTGTAGTGGTTGATCACCGCCATCAGGCTGGGCGCGGCGACGATCTCGACGCCGCCGATCCATGCCGCCTCTGGTCCGCACGCCGCAGGGCACACCAGCGCCTTGTCGGCCGTCGCCGCCGCCAGCGCCGCCGGCAGCACGCCGGCCACCGCCGTCACCTGACCGTCGAGCGCCAGTTCGCCGAGCGCGATGGTGCGCGCCATATCCTCGATGGGCAGAACCCCCATCGCCGCCAGCAGGCCCATCGCGATGGGCAGATCGTAATGCGAGCCTTCCTTGGGCAGATCGGCGGGCGCGAGATTGACCACGATGCGCTTGGGCGGCAGGGCGAGGCCGATGGCGTGCAGCGCCGATTTCACCCGCTCCTGGCTTTCGGCGACCGCCTTGTCGGGCAGGCCCACGATCATCATTTTGTTGCCGCCGGAGGTGATCTGCACCTGCACGTCGACCTCGCGGGCCTCGATGCCTTCGAAAGCGACGGTGGTGACGCGGGTGACGGTCATGCGGCGGCCATCATCGCGGGGCGGCGCACCGACATTCAAGCATTGCGTCGTGCGGCGATGCGACGCCGCCTGAGGCGCTGGCGCTCCAGCCGGGCGCGCTGAAACTTGAAGCCGAGCGCCACGACGACGGCGGCGAAGGCCAGACCGGCGACGGTGAGCGAGAGCCAGTGCGCCTCGCCCACGGCTTCCAGCTCGGCCATGCCGCGCACGGCGATCCAGCCCGGCGCCATGAAGGCCGGCGCCCAGATCAGGGCCGAGGCGATGTTGGCGATATAGAAGCGGCGCTGGTTCATGCCGGTGATGCCGGCGATCAGCGGCACGGTGCAGCGCAGGGGTCCGAAAAAGCGGCAGAAGAAGACGGCCAGCGAGGCATAGCGCCGGAACAGCAGCCGGCTGCGCGCCACGGCGCGGCGGTAATTCTTCAGCGGCCAGCGGTGGACGACGCCCGGCCCCAGCCAGCGCCCCACCCAATAGGTGATGACGAAGCCGAGCGTGCCGCCCGCCGCCGCCCACAGCACCATCGGCACGGCGTCGAGCGATCCCGCTGCGATCAGGCCGCCGACCGCCATCAGGACCGGCGGCGCGGTGATGAGGATGCCGACGATGCCGAGGCAGAGGAAGAGGCACAGGCCCCCCAGCGCCGGACCGGCGATCTCCTGATGGGTCGAGAGCCAGGCGATGATGGTGTCGACGATCTCACCCACGCGCGGCGTCTTCCATCAGGTCGCGAAACCGCGCCACGGCGTTTTCGTGCCGGGGCGACAGCGGTCCCTGCGCGATGTCGCCGGCTGCGACGTTCGCCTCGACCGCCTCGCAGATCGCCTTGTCTTCGGCGGTGACCACATCCGACATGGCGAAGGTGGCGCTCTGGTCGGCCCCGGGGTCGGCGAAGACATAGAGATAGTCGAGCCGCGTCGCGCCGCCGGGCGTCGGCCAGATGCGCTCCATCATCATGCCGTCGCGATAGACATTGATGCCGAGATTGGGCCACGCCCACGCCCACAGGCCTTCATAGACCGCATCGCCCCGGCGCTCGGCCCTGAGCGGCGCATGATGGATGGCGATCCGGTCTTCGACATCCACGCGATAGGCGGCGCTGTCGATCTCGGCGTCCAGCGATTTGTGCAGGACGGGCACGTGATAGCCTTCCAGGTAATTCTCCACATAGACCGTCCAGCGGCAGGCGACGTCGTGCGTGCGCCGCGCCGCGTAGCGCCACGATTCCACCGGCGTCGCGGCCAGCCGTTTGTCGACCGGCGCGATCCAGGCGTCGAAATCGTCCGCCGCCGCCGACAGCGCGATGAAGAGGAAGCCGCGCCACAGCCGCAGGGGCAGCGCGATCAGCCCCAGCGCGCGCGCGTCGAACCCTTCCATCGGCCCGAAGCCGGTCGCCGATTTCAGCCGTCCGTCCAGCGCATAGCGCCAGCCGTGATAGGGGCAGGCGAGCTCGGACCCGCACGTGCCCGCGCCGTCGGGCACGAACGGGCTGAGGCGGTGGCGGCAGGCATTGCGGAAGGCGCGCACGCCGCCCTCGGCGTCGCGCAGCGCGATCACCGGAATGCCGGCGATGGTCTCGGCGAGATAGTCGCCCGCCTGCGGCAGCTGGCTTTCGTGCGCGAGGCACTGCCAGCTGCGCGCGAAAATGCGGCGCGTGAGTGTGACGTCATCCATGCGAGCGGCATCTTCCCCGTGCGGCGATGCCTTGCAAGCGAAGTTACGACAACGCCTCGCCCGCGATGGTGATGCGGTGCATCAGCCGGCGATGGCCGTGATAATCGTTCATCGCGAGGTGCCAGGTGGCGCGAT
>JAKOQZ010000127.1 GCA_029778105.1 Pseudomonadota bacterium
AAACAGACCGACAGCGTGGCGCCGTTGCGCTTTCAGGCCTGGGTCGGCCTTGTCTCGTTCGCGCCTCTGGCGCTCGCCTCGGCCCTGTTCGAGACGAACCAGTGGGCCAGCGCCTATGCCGCCGGATGGGGCTTTGCCGCCGCGCTGGCGTTCGCCGCGCTGATCGTCTCGGTGGCCGGGCACACAGCCTATTACTGGCTGATCGGGCGGTATGAGGCGAACCTGTTGTCGCCGCTGACGCTGATGACGCCGCTGGCGACGATCGGCTTTGGCGTGTGGCTGACCAACGACCATATCGACGCGCGCATGATCGCCGGCGCGGCGCTGGCCTTCATCGGCGTGCTGATCGTGGCGCTGAGGACCAAAAAGCGGGGACCGCTGGAGATCACCCAGGGCAATGAGGCATAGCCCCAAGAAAAAACCGGCCCTGAAGGCCGGTTTTCGATGGTGCCCAGAAGAGGACTCGAACCTCCACGCCTCGCGGCGCTAGTACCTGAAACTAGTGCGTCTACCAATTCCGCCATCTGGGCACGGCATCGGAGGGCGGGTGACTAAAGACCGGCGGAGAGAATGTCAATTGCGCGCTTAACGCGGGCCGGCGGATCGGTTATCACCCCGCCAAGCCAAGGGGCATCCATGTCGCAGCGCATCGTCACCATCTTCGGGGCTTCGGGTTTTCTGGGCCGTCATATCGTGCGGGCCCTGGCCAAGGACGGCTGGCGCATCCGCGCCTGTTCGCGCCGGCCGCATCTGGCCGAATTCCTGCGCCCCTATGGCATGGTGGGGCAGATCCAGCCCTTCAAAGCCGACGTGACCGACGAGAACGCAGTGCGCCGCGCCGTTCTGGGCGCCGACGCCGTGATCAACCTGGCCGGGGTGCTGAACGGCGGGTTCGGGGGCAAGCGCTTCACCGCCACCCATGAAGAGGGCGCGGCCACGGTGGCGCGGATTGCGGCGGAATGCGGCGTGACGCGGCTGGTGCATGTGTCGGCGCTGGGCGTTTCGGCCGAGAGCAAGGCGCGATACGCCGCCTCCAAGCTGGCCGGCGAGGCCGCCGTGCGCGCGGCGTTCCCGACGGCGACGATTTTGCGCCCGTCGGTGGTGTTCGGGCCGGAAGACCAGTTCTTCAACCGCTTCGCCAATATGGCGCGCTATGCTTGGGTGCTGCCGCTGATCGGCGGGGGCGAGACGAAATTCCAGCCGGTGTTCGTGAGCGACGTGGCCGACGCCGCCAAGGCGGCGCTGGCCCGCGCCGACGCAGCCGGGACGATTTATGAACTGGGAGGGCCGGAAGTGCTGAGCTTCCGCCAGATCCTGGAGATGATCGTCAAGGTGACGGGCCGCCGCCGCCTGTTCGCGCCCGTGCCGTTCGGCCTGGCCAAGCTGGGCGCCTGGCCGGCCGCGCTGCTGCCCAATCCGCCGATCACGCCCGACCAGGTGGAGATGCTGAAAAGCGACAGCATCGTGAGCGAAGGCGCGAAGGGCTTTGCCGAACTTGGCATCAGCCCGGAGGCGCCCGAGGCGATCGTGCCCAGCTATCTGTGGCGTTTCCGCCGGACGGGGCAGTTCGAGCCCGCCCCGCAATAGGATGTGAGCGCCGCCTTTCCCGCCTGGGCGTGGATCGCCTTCACGCTGGCCGCCGCGTCGCTGCAGGCGTTTCGCACGGCCGCGCAGAAATGGCTGGGCGGCAGCCTGTCGACGGCGGCGGCGACCTATGTGCGCTATCTCTTCGCGCTGCCCGTCGCGGCCGGGTGGGCGCTGATCCTGTCGGCCGGGTTCGGGGTGGAGACGCCGCTGCCCGGTGCGGCGTCGTTCGGCTATGCCGCCGCCAACGCCGCGACGCAGATCGCCGGCACGGCCTTTCTGCTGAAGGCGCTGCAGAGCCGGAATTTCGCGGTGGGCGTCGCCTATTCCAAGACCGACGTGGTGCAGGCGGCGGCGTTCGAGGCGCTGGTGCTGGGCGCGGCGATCACCTGGGGCGCGGCGGCGGGCATCGCCATCGCGACGCTGGCGGTGATGCTGATGTCTCTGAAATCGGGCGCGCGGCCGCTTGAGGCGCTGATCTCGGGCGTGACCGAGAAGGCTGCGGTCTATGGCCTGCTGTCGGGGGCGAGCTTTGCCATTTCGGGCGTGATGGTGCGCGCGGCGGTGCTGAACTACGGCCCGCAGGCACCCTTGTCCGGTGCGGCGGTGTCGGCGCTGCTGACCGTGCTGAGCCTGCAGGTCGTCTTCATGGGGCTGTATCTGCTGTGGCGCGAACCGGGCGCGTTCGCCGCGATCGGGCGAAGCTGGAAGGCGGCGGCGTTCGCGGGGGCCGCCGGGGGCATGGGGTCGATCTGCTGGTTCCTGGCGCTGGGGCTGCAGCAGGTGGCCTATGTGCGCACGCTGGGGCTGGTGGAGATTCTGGCGACGATCGCGATCTCGCGCCTGATGTTCAAGGAACACCCCCGCATGCGCGAGCTGGCGGGCATCTTCATCCTGCTGATCGGAATCGCCCTGGTGCTGAACGCCGGGTGACCGGCGGCAGGCCGCGCCCCGCATGGCCGGCCCGGGCGGCGCGGAAGGCCTCGGCCGCCATGTCGCCCCGCGCGGCGTTGCAGAGGCGGCAGGCGGCGGCGAGGTTTTCCGGCACGTCGGGCCCGCCCTTGGCCAGCGGCACGATGTGATCGAGCGTGGCGCCGCGTCCGCCCCGGCCGGCGCGATCCATCGAGAGCCCGCACCAGCAGCAGCGGCCGTTCTGGGCCGCGACCAGCGCCGCGCGGACCGCCGCCCGGTTCACCGGCTGAGGCGCACGGGCGGCATGCGGATGCGATCCTGCCGGCACATGGAGCGGCGGGCCTGTGCGCCGCAGGCGGTGAACTGGAGATCCTTGGTCATGCACACGCGCACTTCGTCGAGCGCCTGTTTGGAGCAGGTGACCGCGATCTGGTCGGGCTTGAGCATCGGATTGGCGCGGATGAATTCCTGCACGATGTCTCTGGGCGAAAGGTAGAGCGCGGTGTCGAGCTGCTCGAAGCGCGGGGGCACGACCACGGCCTCCCACGCCGCGCGGACGGTGGCGAAATACTGTTCCTGGGTCTTGCCGGTGCAGGCCCCGTGGCTGCGCCATTCATGGCCGACAAGGCCGCGCGCGGGCATGATGTCGAGCATCTCGTCGACGAGCGCGTCGGGCACGCGGGGGGTGTCGGTGGGGCAGTCTTCGGGATAGCCGCGATCGTTCTGCGGCCACAGGCCATGGACGATGAAATGATAGGGCCGGCCGCCGCATTGCAGACGGTCGCGCTCGGTCGCCTCGTGCTCGCAATAGGAAGGCGACCAGGAAAGCGCGAGGAGATAGGAGTCGAAATCGTCTTCCGGGACCGGATGCTGCGGTTCGGGATCGGCGCCGGTGCGCACGGGAGGCGTTTCGGGCGGCGGCGGCAGGCCGGAGGCGGTCTGCGTGGGCGCGCCGCGCGGCGGATCGCCCTGCAGCGCGGCCAGATCGAAGCCGAGCCAGCCCGCCAGCGCGATGACCAGCGCCGCGATCGCGATGACGAGCGGGTTGCGGTTGCGCAAGGCGGCCTAGCAGCGGCGCAGATAGAGCGAGGTGGCCGGATAGGTCTTGTCGGCCCCGGCGGGCACGAGCTCAAGCGTGGAGCCGGTGAGCTGGTCGATGCCGAGATCGCCCTTTTCGCTGGTGAGGAAGATCTCCAGCCTGACCGGCGCGGTGGCGGGGGGCTCCATCACCTTGTAGTCGGTGCCGATCTCGGCACCCTTCACGCCGCCGGTGCGGGGCGCGACGGTCATGCGGAACGACCCCGCCCGCACCGCGCCGAAGCCCACCAGAAAGCCGTCGGCCTGGCAGTTGGCCGGCAGCGCGCCCTGCGCACCCAGCCATGTGCCGTAAATGGCCATGGGATCGACCTTGCGGCGCTCTTCGGCGCTGACGGAGAGGGCGAGAGCGGCGGCGGCGGCGAGAAGGACGAAACGGCGCAAGGCGAAACTCCTGATCTTGTGGGCGCAGTCTAGCGCACGGCCAGCACGGCGAGAATGACGATGCCGAGCGCGATGCGGTACCAGGCAAACGGGGTGAAACCGTGGCGAGCGATGAAGCCGAGCGCCCAGCGCACCACCACAAGCGCCGCGAGGAAGGCGGCGAGCGAGCCCACGCCGATCAGCGCCGCGCTGTCGGGCGTGAAAATCGACCAGTTCTTGTAGAGATCGTAGACGAAGGCCCCCAGCATGGTGGGGATGGCGAGGAAGAACGAGAATTCCGCCGCCGCGCGCCGTTCCACCCCCAGCAGCAGGGCGCCGATGATGGTGGCCCCCGAACGCGAGGTGCCGGGGATCATGGCGAGGCATTGCAGGATGCCGATCTTGAGGCAGACGCCGAGCGGCAGGGCGTCGCTTTCGGTATATTTCACCCGCGGCAGGTTGCGCTCCACCGCGATGATGACGACGCCCCCCGCGATGAGCGCAAGGGCGATGGGCAGCGGGGCGAACAGCATCTCCTTGATGACGGAATGGAACAGAACCCCCAGCGCCACGGCCGGGAGAAAGGCGACGATGATGCCGGCCGCGAAAAGGCGTGATTTCGGGTCGGTCGGCAGCGTGACGAGGACGTTCCAGAGCTTGCCGAAATAAAGCACCACGATGGCGAGGATGGCGCCGAGCTGGATCATCACCACGAAGGCGTCCCAGCCGGCCACGCGGAAGCCCATCATGTCGGCGGCCAGAATCTGGTGCGCGGTGGACGAGATGGGCAGGAACTCGGTGAGCCCCTCAATAATGCCGAGGAGGATGGCGAGGATCAGGTCTGACATGGGCGCCGGATGCTGTGAGGGGTGGCGCACATGATCACGCGGGACGGCCAAGGCCAAGGGCCGAAGCCGGCGGCAAGCCCGATCAAGACATTATCGGCATATAGGTCCGTTTCGGTCTTTAATTTTCGGGGATGTTACGGTGGAACGTTGCCGATTCACGACAAAGCGCCACAATAGGTCATAACTATTGTTATATATGCGGTTTTCCCTCTTTTACAGAGGGGTTTGGCCGCCTATAAGGCCCGCCGAAACTCTTTTCCGGCGGGCCTGACATGGCGACATCCAAGATGCTGCGCTTCGTGACCATCGGCCCCGCGACGCCCGAAAAGCGGCAGGCGAGCGAACGGCGCGAGGATTTCCACGAAATCTATGCCGGCTATGCCGCCGCCAAGGCCGAGGAACAGGCCAGCCGCTGCAGCCAGTGCGGCGTGCCCTTCTGTCAGGTGCACTGCCCCCTGCACAACAACATCCCCGACTGGCTGAAGCTGACCGCCGAGGGGCGGCTGGAGGAGGCCTATGAGGTCTCCAGCGCCACCAACAACATGCCCGAGGTCTGCGGCCGCATCTGTCCGCAGGACCGGCTGTGCGAGGGGAACTGCGTGATCGAGCAGTCGACCCACGGCGCGGTGACGATCGGGTCGGTCGAGAAATACATCACCGACACGGCCTGGGAGATGGGCTGGGTGAAGCCAATTACGCCGGTGCGCGAGCGGCATGAGAGCATCGGGATCGTCGGCGCAGGGCCGGCGGGCCTGGCCGCCGCGGAGGAGCTGCGCAAGCTAGGCTTCCAGGTGACGGTCTATGACCGCTACGACCGGGCCGGGGGGCTGCTGATCTATGGCATTCCCAATTTCAAGCTGGAGAAGGAGATCGTCGAGCGGCGCACGAAGCGGCTGGAAGAGAGCGGCATCGTCTTCAAGACCGATTTCGAGGTGGGCCGCGACGCGACGCTGGACGACCTGCGCGAAGCGCACGACGCCGTGCTGATCGCCACCGGCGTCTACAAGGCCCGCATGATGGAGACGCCGGGCGCGGGGCTGAAGGGCGTCTTCCCGGCGATGCGCTATCTGACCGCGTCGAACCGCAAGGGTCTGGGCGATGAGGTGGCCGATTTCGACGACGGCACGCTGAACGCGGAAGGCAAGAGTGTCGTCGTCATCGGCGGCGGCGACACGGCGATGGACTGCGTGCGCACGGCGATCCGCCAGGGCGCGAAGAACGTGACATGCCTCTATCGCCGCGACCGGGAAAACATGCCCGGTTCGATGCGCGAAGTGGCGAACGCCGAAGAGGAAGGCGTGCGCTTCGAGTGGCTGGCGGCGCCCAAGGCGCTGCTGGGCGATGACAAGGTGACGGCCGTGCGCGCCCAGCGCATGCGCCTTGGCCTGCCCGATTCATCGGGCCGCCGCGCGCCGGAGGCCATTCCGGGCGCGACCTTCGACCTGCCGGCCGATATCGCCATCGAAGCGCTGGGCTTCGACCCGGAAGATCTGCCGACGCTGTTCGGCGCGCCGGCGCTGAAGGTTTCGCGCTGGGGCACGATCGCGTGCGATTTCCGCACCCAGATGACGAATATCGAAGGCGTGTTCGGCGCGGGCGACATCGTGCGCGGCGCTTCGCTGGTGGTGTGGGCGATCCGCGACGGTCGCGACGCGGCGGCGCAGATCGCCAGCTATATCGAAGCGAAATCCGCGCTGGCCAAGATGGCGGCGGAGTGAGGCGCGGCCATGTACAGCCATGTCACGCTGGGCACCAACGACTTCGTCAGAGCCGGCGCGTTCTATGACGCGGTGATGGGCGCGCTGGGACACAAGCAGCTTTTCCGGTTCGACAACGCCATCGCCTATGGCGAATTGTCGGGGCCGAAACTGTTCATCCTGTCGCCCTTTGATAAGGGCGAAGCCAGGCCCGGCAACGGCGTGCACGCCGCCTTCATCGCGTCCGACCGCAAGGCGGTGGATGCGTTCCACGCCGCCGCGATGGCGCATGGCGGGACCGACGAAGGCGCACCGGGCCTGAGGCCCCATTACCACCCCAATTACTACGGCGCGTATGTGCGCGATCCGGACGGCAACAAGATCCAGGCCGTCTGTCATCGCAAGGAAGGTTGAGCGATGAGCATGGAACGCAACGAAGGCGAAATCGAGATCGCGCGGTTCCTGAAGAACCGTGAGACGCTGGAAGCCGGCCACGTCTATGACCGGCGCGACGAGCACGATGCGTGCGGCGTCGGCCTTGTCGCTTCGATCGACGGCACGCCCCGCCGCGAGGTTGTGGAAGCCGCCATCGCCGCGCTGAAAGCCGTGTGGCATCGCGGCGCGGTGGACGCCGACGGCAAGACCGGCGACGGCGCAGGCATCCATGTGCAGGTGCCGCGCGCCTTCTTCGAAGATCACGTGCAGCGCACGGGCCATCGCCTGCGCCCCGGGCATCTGGGAATCGGCATGATCTTCCTGCCGCGCACCGATTACGCCGCGCAGGAGACCTGCCGCACGATCGTGGAAAGCGAGCTGCTGAATTTCGGCTATTACATCTATGGCTGGCGGCAGGTGCCGGTCGACATCTCGGTGATCGGGGAAAAGGCGAACGCCACGCGCCCCGAGATCGAACAGATCATGTTCGACAACCCGAACGAAGCCGACATCGAAGAGATCGAGCGCGAGCTGTTCATCGTGCGCCGCCGCATCGAGAAGCGGGTGCGCGAGGCGAGCATCCTGGATTTCTATATCTGCTCGTTCTCGACGCGCTCGCTCATCTACAAGGGCATGTTCCTGGCCGAGAGCCTGCCGGTCTTCTATCCCGACCTGCAGGACCCGCGCTTCGTCAGCCCGATGGCGATCTTCCATCAGCGCTATTCGACCAACACCTTCCCCACCTGGCGTCTGGCCCACCCGTTCCGGATGCTCGCCCATAACGGCGAGATCAACACGGTGAAGGGCAACACCAACTGGATGAAGAGCCACGAAATCCGCATGGCCTCGGACGCGTTCGAGGGCCATGAGGACGACATCAAGCCGATCATTCAGCCGGGCTCGTCGGACTCGGCGGCGCTGGACGCGGTGTTCGAGACCATCGTGCGCGCCGGACGCAGCGCGCCGCTGGCCAAGATCCTGATGCTGCCGGAAGCCTGGGCGAAGAAGGGATCGTCGATCCCGGAAGCGCACCGGGCGATGTATTCCTATGCCAACTCGGTCATGGAACCGTGGGACGGCCCGGCGGCGGTGTGCGCCACCGACGGGCGCTGGGTGATCGCGGGCCTGGACCGCAACGGCCTGAGGCCGCTGCGCTTCACGATCACCGACGAGAAGCTGCTCTATGTCGGCTCGGAGACCGGCATGGTGGTGCTGGACGAGGCGAAGATCGTGCGCAAGGGCCGCGTCGGCCCGGGTCAGATGATCGCCGTCGATCTGAGCGAAGGGCGCTTCTACGAAGACCGCGCGATCAAGGACAAGCTGGCGGCCGAGCACGACTACGAAGACTGGGTGCAGAACATCGTGGAGCTGGAGCCCATCGTCGGCCCCGGCCCCGAGCCGCGCCTGTTCGACCGCGACGAGCTGCGCCGCCGCCAGGTGGCCGCCGGCACGACGCTGGAGGAGCTGGAGCTGATCCTTTCGCCCATGGTGGAGGACGCCAAGGAAGCCGTCGGCTCGATGGGAGACGACGCGCCGCTGGCGGTCCTAAGCGACCAGTACCGGCCGCTGTCGCATTTCTTTCGTCAGAATTTCAGCCAGGTCACCAACCCTCCGATCGACAGTCTGCGCGAAGAGCGGGTGATGAGCCTGAAGACGCGCTTCCGCAATCTGGGCAACGTGCTGGCGACCGACGAGAGCCAGACGGAAGTCTATGTGCTGGAAGGCCCGTGCATCTCGACCGGCATGTACAGCCGCATGAAGGAGCATCTGGAAGGGCGCTTCTACGAAATCGACTGCGTCTTCGAGACGAACGGCGACGGCACGGCCAAGCCCGGCGCGCTGAAGGCGGCGCTGGACCGCATCCGCGCCGAGGCGGAAGACGCGGTGCGGCAGGGCTATAGCCACCTGATCCTGACCGACGAGCGCATCGGTCGCAGCTTCGCCGCCGTGCCGATGATCCTGGCGACGGGCGGCGTGCATGCGCATCTGGTCTCCAAAGGGCTGCGCACCTTCACCTCGATCATCGTGCGTTCGGCCGAGTGCCTGGATACGCATTACTTCGCCTGCCTGATCGGCGTGGGCGCGACGGTGGTGAACGCCTATCTGGCGCAGGAATCCATCGCCGACCGCCACGGCCGCGGCCTGTTCGGCGACCGCCAGCTGGGGCCGTGCGTGAAGTCGTTCATGGACGCGATCCATGCCGGGCTGCTGAAGATCATCTCCAAGATGGGGATCAGCGTCATCTCGTCATATCGCGGCGGGTATAATTTCGAGGCCATCGGTCTTTCCCGCGCGCTGGTCGCCGAGTTCTTCCCCGGCATGCCGAGCCGCATCTCGGGCCTCGGCCTCGCCGGCATCCAGGACAAGTGCGTGCGCCAGCATGCGCGCGCCTGGCAGGCCGATGTCGCGGTGCTGCCGGTGGGCGGGCTTTACCGTTATCGCCGCGGCGCGGAGACCCACGCCCATTCGGCGCAGTCGATCCACATGCTGCAGGAAGCGGTGGGGCGCGACAGCTATCAGCTCTACAAGCGCTATTCGAAGATCGTGTGGGACGAGAAGCCCGTCGCACCGCGCCATCTGATGGACTTCCGCCCCGCCACGGCGAGCGTGCCGCTGGAGGAGGTGGAATCGATCACCGAAATCCGCAAGCGCTTCATCACGCCGGGCATGAGCCTCGGCGCGCTGTCGCCCGAGGCGCACGGCGCGTTGAACGTCGCCATGAACCGCATCGGCGCGAAGTCGGTGTCGGGCGAAGGCGGCGAAGACCCGGCGCGGTTCAAGCCGATGGCGAACGGCGACAACATGAACTCGGCCGTCAAGCAGGTGGCCTCCGGCCGCTTCGGCGTGACGGCGGAGTATCTCAACCAGTGCCGCGAGATCGAGATCAAGGTGGCGCAGGGCGCCAAGCCCGGCGAAGGCGGACAGCTGCCCGGCTTCAAGGTGACCGAGCTGATCGCGAAGCTGCGCCATGCGACGCCGGGCGTAACGCTGATCTCGCCGCCGCCGCATCACGACATCTATTCGATCGAGGATCTGGCGCAGCTCATCTATGACCTCAAGCAGATCAACCCGATCGCGCGGGTCTGCGTGAAGCTGGTCGCCTCGTCGGGCATCGGCACGATCGCGGCCGGCGTCGCCAAGGCGCATGCCGACGTCATCCTGGTGTCGGGTCAGGTGGGCGGCACGGGCGCTTCGCCCCAGACCTCGATCAAATATGCCGGCATCCCCTGGGAGATGGGCCTCACCGAGGCCAACCAGGTGCTCACCCTCAACAATCTGCGCCACCGCGTGACGCTGCGCACCGATGGCGGCCTGAGGACCGGCAAGGACATCGTCATGGCGGCGATGATGGGCGCGGAAGAGTTCGGCATCGGCACCGCCTCGCTGATCGCCATGGGCTGCATCATGGTGCGGCAGTGCCATTCCAACACCTGCCCGGTGGGCGTGTGCACCCAGAACCCCGAGCTGCGCGCCAAGTTCACCGGCACGCCCGACAAGGTGGTCAATCTCTTCAGCTTCATCGCCGAAGAGGTGCGCGAAATTCTGGCGAGCCTCGGCTTCCGCCGCCTGACCGACGTGATCGGCCGCACCGATCTGCTGATGCAGGTGAGCCGTGGCGCCGAGACGCTGGACGATCTCGACCTCAACCCGCTGCTGGTGCAGGCCGACCCCGGCCATAACCGCCGCTACAGCGAACTGGGCGCGCGCAACGCCGTGCCCGACACGCTGGACGCGCGCATCGTGGTGGACGCGGCGCGGATGCTGGAGGAAGGCGAGAAGATGCAGCTCGCCTATAACGTGCGGAACACCGACCGCGCGATCGGCACCCGCACCTCCAGCCATATCGTGCGCAAATACGGCATGACGGGCCTCGCCCCCGGACATCTGACGCTGCGCCTCAGGGGCACGGCGGGCCAGTCGCTGGCGGCGTTCGGCGTGCAGGGGCTGAAGATCGAGCTGTTCGGCGACGCCAACGACTATGTCGGCAAGGGATTGTCGGGCGCGACCATCGTAGTGCGCCCCCTCGCCTCGTCGCCGCTGGCGAGCCAGGACAATTCGATCATCGGCAACACCGTTCTCTACGGCGCGACCTCGGGCAAATTGTTCGCGGCGGGCCAGGCGGGCGAGCGCTTCGCGGTGCGCAACAGCGGCGCGACGACGGTGATCGAGGGCTGCGGGTCGAACGGCTGCGAATACATGACGGGCGGCACGGCGGTGATCCTGGGCCGGATCGGCGACAATTTCGCGGCCGGCATGACCGGCGGCATGGCCTTCGTCTACGACCCCGAAGAAGCCTTCGAGCGGCACGTGAACCCCGACAGCGTGATCTGGCGGCGCGTCACCTCGCCCCACTGGGAGGGCGTGCTGCGCGAACTGGTCGCCGAGCATGCGCAGGAAACGGCGTCGAAATACGCCGCGACCATGCTGTCGAACTGGGATCTGGAGCTGCCGCGGTTCTGGCAGATCTGCCCCAAGGAGATGCTGAGCCGCCTCGCCCATCCGGTGGAACCCGCTTCGGCCATCGCGGCGGAATGACGCCGGGCCGGGTGCGGTAAAACTGGACAAGACCGCCGCAGCGGCGTGATAGAAGGCCATCATGAAGATGGCCGAACTGGAGCGCCGCTCGGGCGTCGGGCGGGAGACGATCCGCTATTACATCCGTGAGGGCCTGCTGCCGGAACCCGAGCGGCGGGCCCGCAACGTGGCGGTCTACGGCGATGTCCACGCCCAGCGGCTGAAGACGATCAAGCGGCTGCAGGAGGAACGCTTCCTGCCGCTGGAGGTTATCCGCCGGGTGCTCGACGGCGACACCTCGGCCCTGCCGCCGTCCAGCGACCCGTTCGCGCAGCTGGGGCCCTTGCTGGCCCAGCGCCTCGGCGTCGGCGAAGGCGAGCCGCCGGTTCTGCTGGCCACGCTGACCGCCGGCGACGCGCAGGCCGAGCGCGATGCGGCGGCGCTGGAGACCGCCGGCGCGATCAGCGTCTTCGAGTCGGGCGCCGGGCGCGCCGTCACCCGCCTGGATGCGCGCATCGTGCAGCTGTGGCGCGAGCTGCGTGGGGCCGGCTATTCGCCCGACGTCTTTCCGGCGGACAATTCGATCAACTATGTCGAGCTGGTGCGCGGCCTGGCGGCGACCGAGGTGGCGCGGTTCTTCGACGGTTTCGCCGGGCGGATCGGCCAGGCGGACGCGACCGAAAAGGCCCAGGCCGGGGTCGAGATCGTCAACGCCATCATCGCCACCCTGCGCATCCGCTTCATCCTGGATGAAGTCGCCAAGCGCTCGTCCGAGCTGACGCCGCCCCGTCAGGGCTGACCCCCGGATTTCCGCCGCTTTCGGGCTTGCGTTGTGCGCGAGCGCACAGTCACGCCGTTTTGGAGGGTGTGTTGATTGAATTTTGATGATGATCCGCTAACTTCTCATCCGAGCAAGGGCGAGAGGAGGCATAACGGCCGTGGCCAAGTTCAATGTCGGGGTGGGCGATGCGTTTCCGGTGGACACCGAAGATGCGCGGCCCCGTGACGCCGAAACACGCTATGACGACGATCCGCGCGACGCGGATTGCGGGCCGCGGGACGGCCGCCGGTGGCGGCGGCGGCATCGCTTCTGGTTCGTGAAGGTCGCGCTGATCTGTCTGGTCGTTTACGGCGCGCTGGCTGCGTTCGGGATGCATGCGCCCCGCGGCCTTCTGCTCGCGGCGGCCATCGTGTTCGGCGTCGGCCTCGTCACCTCGCTGTTCCGCGATGACGACCGTCCGCGCCGCCGCCGCCGCGACGAGCGCCGTGCATGGAGGGAAAACTGATGCATGGACGTCATGGACCCCGCCGCCGTTTCGTCGACGGCGAGGAAGGCCGCAGCACCACGCGCGTGCAACTGGAGATGCCGCCCCAGGCGATGGAGCGCCTGCAGCGGCTGAAGGATCGCACCGAAGCGGCCTCGTATGCCGAGGTGATCCGTAATGCGCTGCGTCTCTATGAGGCGCTGGTCGCGGAGGCCGAGCAGGGCCGCGAATTCGCGATCAAGACGCCGGACGGCATCATCGCGCCCTATCGCGTCTTCGTCTGAGCGCTGGATCAGCCGGTCAGACCGGCGTGGGAACCCGAAGGCCTTACGCGTTCTTAACCACGCGGGGCCGAGGGTTGGGCGAATGACGTTTCCCCGGTCGCGGGGATGCTCTAACACCCCGGCCCCATGCGCGAGTTGTATCATCAGAGTCTGTCGCCCGCCGCCCGTGCCGCACGGCTGGCGCTTGCCGAGAAAAAGCTGGACGCCGTCGCGGTGCCCGAGAGGTTCTGGGACCGGCGGCCCGAATTCATCGCGATGAACCCGTCGGGCGCGGTGCCGTTGCTGCGCGACGGCGAGGTGCTGGTGAACGGGGTGTTCCACATCCCGGAATATCTGGAAGAGACCTATCCCGAGATCCCGCTATGGCCCGCCGATCCGGCGTGGCGGCGCGAGGCGCGGCGGCTCTATGACTGGTTCCTCGTCACCTTTCAGGCCGAAGTGACCGAGCCGCTGCTGATGCAGAAAGTGCATCCGCGCTATTGCGGCTCGCCGCTGGGGCCGCGTGTCGGCGGGCCCGACATCAACGCCATCCGCGGCGGCATGGAGGCGGTGCGCCGCCATCTCGATTTCATCGGCCATCTGGCCGACACGCGCCGCTGGCTGGCCGGCGACACGCTGAGCTATGCCGACCTGGCGGCCGCGGCGCAGCTTTCGGCCGTCGACTATGCCGGCGACGTGCCGTGGAGCCATAACGAGCAGGCCAAGACCTGGTATATGCGCATCAAGTCGCGCCCCTCGTTCCGCCCGCTGCTTGCCGAGACGGTGCCGGGCGTGCCTCCTGCGCGGCACTATGCCGTCCTCGACTTCTGAGAAGCTGAAAGCCGCGATCGCCGCCAAGGCGAAGGCGCTGGGCTTTGACGTGTGCCGCGTGACGGGCGCGCATCTGGACGCGCGCGCGGCAGAAGGCCTGGCGCAGTATCTGAGCGCCGGGCATCACGGGACGATGGACTGGCTGCGCGAGACCGCCGCGCGGCGGGCGAGCCCCGACGCGATGTGGCCCGAGGCCAAGAGCGCCATCGTCGTCGCCATGAATTACGGCCCGGAGACCGATCCGCTGGCGGTGACGCGGCTGGCGGACAAAGGCGCGATCAGCGTCTATGCGCGCGGGCGCGACTATCACGACGTCATCAAGGGAAAGCTGAAAGAGCTGGCCGCCGAGATCGTGAAGCGCACCGGGGGCGCGGTGAAAGTCTTCGTCGATACCGCGCCG
>JAKOQZ010000128.1 GCA_029778105.1 Pseudomonadota bacterium
ACGCACAAACGCCTGCGCACCGCAGCAGGCGCATGGAGAGAGCTATGCCCACCTACAAGGCCCCGCTGCGCGACTACCGCTTCATCCTGAACGAGGTTCTGCAGATCCAGAACTACGCCAATCTCGACGGCTTCAGCGAGGCGACGCCCGACCTTGTCGATGCGATCCTCGAGGGCGCGGCGCAGCTGGCCGAAGACGTGCTCCAGCCGCTCAACCTCCCCGGCGACCAGGAAGGCTGCACCCGCCACCCCGACGGCTCGGTCACCACGCCCAAGGGCTACAAGGAGGCCTACAAGGCCTTCACCGAGGGCGGCTGGGGCGGCCTCACCTCCGATCCGGCCTTCGGCGGACAGGGCCTGCCGCATGTGCTGGGCTCGTGCTTCAGCGAGATGGTCTCGGCCGCCAACATGGCGTTCGTGATGTATCCCGGCCTCAGCCACGGCGCCTATTCCGCCATCCATGTCCACGGCAGCGACGAGCAGCGGGCTACCTATCTGCCCAAGATCGTCGAGGGCACATGGACCGGCACCATGAACCTCACCGAGCCGCATTGCGGCACCGATCTTGGCCTCATGCGCACCAAGGCCGAGCCGCAGGCCGACGGCACCTACAAGATCACCGGCACGAAAATCTTCATCTCCGCCGGCGAACACGACCTGTCGGAGAACATCATCCATCTGGTGCTGGCCAAGATCGCCGGCCCCGACACGCCCGCCGGCATCAAGGGCGTCTCGCTCTTCATCGTGCCGAAATTCCTGGTGAACGCCGACGGTTCGCTGGGCGCCCGCAACGGCGTCACCTGCGGTGCGATCGAACACAAGATGGGCATCCACTCCAACGCGACCTGCGTGCTCAACTATGAAGACGCGACCGGCTATCTCATCGGCGAGGCCCACAAGGGCATGCGCGCCATGTTCACGATGATGAACGAGGCCCGCCTCGGCGTCGCGGTGCAGGGCCTCAGCCAGAGCGAGGTCGCCTATCAGAATGCCGTCGCCTACGCGAAGGAACGCCTCCAGGGCCGCTCGCTCTCGGGTCCGAAATTCCCCGACAAGCCCGCCGACCCGATCATCGTCCACCCCGACATCCGCCGCGCGCTGATGAACATCCGCGCCTTCAACGAAGGCGCCCGCGCGCTGATGCTGTGGACCTCGCTGCAGGGCGATCTCAGCCACAAGTCGACCGACGAGGCCGCCCGCACCTTCGGCGACGACATGATGAGCGTGCTCACCCCGGTGCTGAAGGGCTATCTCACCGACAAGGGCTACGCCAACGCGACCGAGGCGCAGCAGGTCTATGGCGGCCACGGCTATATCGTGGAGACGGGCGCGGAACAGTTCGTGCGCGATGCCCGCATCGCCATGATCTATGAAGGCGCGAACGGCGTGCAGGCGCTCGACCTCGTCGGCCGCAAGCTCGCCGCCAATGGCGGCCGCGCGATCTTCGCCTGGTTCAAGCTGCTCGATGACTTCATCGCCGAAAAGAAAGGCGTGGCCGATCTCGCCCCCTTCATCGCGGGCCTGAAAGACGCGCGCGCCAAGCTGGAAGAGGGCACGACCTGGCTGATGAATAACGGCCTCGCCAACCCCGACAATGCCGGCGCCGGCTCGATGGATTATCTCTATCTCTTCGGCCTCACGGGCCTCGCCTATGCCTGGGCGCGGATGGCCGATGCGGCGCTCGCGGCCAAGGCGAACGACAACGACGCCTTCTACGACAACAAGCTGATCACCGGGCGCTACTTCCTTGAGCGCATGCTGCCCGACGCGGGCGCGCATCTCGCCAAGCTGAAGACCGGCGCGGCGCCGCTGATGGCGCTTGAGATCGACGCGTTCTGACAAACCCATGCCTGTCATCCCGGGCGCAGCGAAGCGAAGACCCGGGACCCAGGGGCCTCATGCACGGCACTTGCCGCTCTGGATCCCGGCTCAAGGCCGGGATGACATGAGGGGTTGATCGATGGAACGCCGCGACCTCCTGCGCGCGATCCTCGCCGCCTTCTACCTGGCGGCGGGGATCGTGCATGTCGCCTGGCCGGCGCCGTTCCTCACCGTGATGCCGGCCTTCATGCCCTACCCCTATGAGGTGGTGATCGGCACAGGCATCGTAGAGATCCTCGGCGCCATCGCGCTCTATATCCCGCGCCTGCGCTGGCTGGCCGGGGTGATGCTCGCCGCCTATGCGGTCTGCGTCTATCCCGCCAACATCCAGCACGCCTGGAACGACATCGCCGTGGCGCACGATTACGCGATGCTTTGGTATCACGTCCCCCGCCTGCCCTTTCAGCCGGTGCTGATATGGGCGGCGCTCTATGCGGGCCAGGTCATCGACTGGCCCTGGCGCAGGAA
>JAKOQZ010000129.1 GCA_029778105.1 Pseudomonadota bacterium
GGCGCCACCCTCGACGGCTGGGTCCGCATCGAAGGCCAACGGCCGGAGCAGGCGGTGCCATGATCCTGGCGCGCTGTCCCGCGTGCGGCACCACCTTCCGGGTGCGCCCGGAGCAGCTCCATGCCCGCGAAGGCCGGGTACGCTGCGGCCAGTGCAATTACGCCTTCAATGCACTCGAAGCGCGCGTCGGCGACGCTGCCGCCGACGCTGAAATCCCCGAACAGGCAGCTCCCGCTGCATCGCCCGAAACACCCCCGCCGGCCCCGCTGTTCGTTCTCGAAGAGAAAGCGCCCGACGCCGCCACCCTCGACGCAGGGCCCCACGCCGTCGACGAAGCCGCGCTGCCCACCGACGCGATCGGCGATCTCGCCCCTCCGGATTTCATCGCGCAACAAGAACCCGTTTTTTCTTCCCCGAACCCCAACTCCGCAATCGAACCGGTTTTCGAAGCCGCCGCCTTCCCTGACGACGCAGGCCGGGTCGAGCCCGTTTTCGACTTCGACGCAGAGGCGCCCCAGGAATGGCCTCCCGTCGAAATCGACACCCACGACGACGCCTCACCCCCGTTCGCAACCGAAACCGCCGACGAAACGCCCCCCGTTGCGGCAGCCCCCCTTTTTCAGCCCGGCTGGCCCACTGCCGCCGACCTCGATCTAAAGGCCGGCGCCGACGAACCCGTCGATTTCGACGCCCTGCTCCGCAAGCAAGACACGACGGACGCCTCGCCAGCGCCCAAGTCCGACGAGCACGCGCCGCCCGCCGGCATCGAACTCCAGGCCCGGCCTCTCGCCGCGCCCATCCCGCAGCCGGCCTTCACCACCCGTGATGCCACGGACCACGAGCCCGCCCCAATCGCCCCAAGGGGAATCGGCGACGCAATCGCCGAAACCGAGGACGAGGACGGCGGCGACGCCGACCGTGCAACTCCGGCCCTGCGCCAAGCCGCCTGGGCCGCCGGCGTCACCCTGTTGAGCCTCGCCTTGCTCGCCCAGTGCGTCCTTGTTTTCCGCAGCGAGATCGTCCAATCGTCGCCCCAGTTCCGGCCCTTCATGGAAAACCTGTGCGCGGGGCTAGGCTGCGAACTACCGCTGCCACAGGACGCCTCCGAAATCGCCATCGAAAGCTCCGACATCCAACCCGATGCCAGCCGCGAAGCCTTCTTCACCCTGCACGCCACCCTGCGCAACCGGGCCGACTTCCCGCAGGCCTACCCGCATCTGGAGATCACGCTCACCGATGCCCGCGACAAAGCCCTCGTCCGCAAGGTTCTCGAACCCACCCAATGGTTGCCGGGCAACGCCCCGAAGGACGCCTTTCCGGCCAAACGCGAAGTTGCGACGCGGATCAGCTTCGAAGCGCCCGGCGTCGCCGCGGCCGGCTATCGCGTATACGTCTTCTACCCCTAGCCATTCGGCCCGCCGCATACAACATCCGGCAACACATCCGCGCCGCCGGGCCTGGGCGGCCTCCCTATA
>JAKOQZ010000130.1 GCA_029778105.1 Pseudomonadota bacterium
GAGTTCAGAGCAGCCTGCTCTCGCGAAGACTGCGTGGCGGACAGGGCGGGATTCGAACCCGCGAGACGCTATTAACGTCTACACACTTTCCAGGCGTGCGCCTTCAACCGCTCGGCCACCTGTCCGCGAGGGGGTTGGCTCTAGGGGGCGGCGAGGGTTTTGACAAGCCACCTGACCGCAACGTGACGGTTTAACGCTTCCGAGCGGGGTCAATTGCGCCCGTGCCGCGCTGCTTGTAGTTTCGCCCCGCGCCCGGGATGCGGCGCGGGGACAGGGAATCCGCCAATGGCCTTTTTCCGGCTGATCGCCGTTATCTTCATCGTCGCGGGCCTTCTGGTGCTGGGCTACGATGTCATCTCCTCGATCCAGGCCGGGCAGGGCTTCAAGGCGCTGCCGCTGGCCGATCTGTGGGGCCTGATCCATCCGGGCTCGCTGGAGGGTTATCGCGCCTGGGTGACCCAGACGATCCCGAATCCCGGCCCCTCGATTTCAGAAAGCGTCCTCGGCTTCCCGGCTTTCGCCGTTTACGGCGTGATCGGCGTCCTGCTGGGCCTCCTGTTCCAGAAGCGCTCGCGCTACGACGACTGAACCGGGCCGGCGCTGCCCATGCGCGCGCTGTTCAACGGGATCGCCTGGATTTTCCTGGCGGTCGGTTTCATGGCCCTTGGGGCGGATGCGTACTGGTCGTGGAAGGCCCATGGGTGGACCTTCCAGCCCATCGGCTTTTATCTCGACCTCGGCGCCGCCGACTGGCTGGCCCATCTGCGCGATTGGGCGGCCGATCATTCGGGCAAAGCGGCGCGGCTGCTGGAGCGCGCGCTGACCTGGCCGGTCTGGGCGCCGGCTTTCGCGGTCGGGATGCCCCTGGCCTGGCTGACCCGGGAGCGCCCGTAGCCGGGCGTGCCCCCGTGCGGGCCTAGATCAGCGGACGCTGACCGACCGGCTGGTCGAAATAATCCGCGAGGCGGGCGAGCGCCTTGGGGTTGACCATTTCGAGCCGTCCGGCGGCGAAGCGGAAAAGCCCGCGTTTCTCCAGAGCCTTCAGCGTCTTGTTGGTGTGCGCCAGGCTGAGCCCCAGCGCGTCGGCGATGTGGCTCTGATTGATGGGAATATCGAACGGCGCACCGGCGGCGACGGCGGGCCTGAGCACCGCGACGCGTTTGGCGAGATGCATCATGAGCATCGCCACACGCTCGGCCGCGCTGCGACGCCCGGCGGTCAGCAGATTTTCGTCGACCAGGCTTTCCTCGTGCGCCGTCAACCAGGTGACGTCGTAGGCCAGCTCGGGATAGCCCCGGTAGAGATCCCAGATCCGCGAGCGCGCGAAGACGCAGACCTCGACCGGCGTGAGCGCCTCTACGCCCCAGGGCGATTCCTCGAACATCCGGTTCTGGAAGCCGACGAGATCGCCCGGCAGCAGGAAATTCAGGATCTGGCGGCGGCCGTCGCTCATCTCCTTGAAGCGGAACGCCCAGCCCGAGAACAGGGTGAAGAGCTGGGCGCTGCGGCTGCCCTGACGGATGATGGCGTCGCCCGGCGCGAAGGTGAGGTGGTCGGTCTTCATCGCCTGGATGAAGGCGACCTGGTCGTCGGGCTTGTCGTGAAATGCCGGTTGGGCCCGCAACGGACACGCCTGACACGGTACGCGCATGACAACTCCCCGACCCAGCGGCCGGAATCTGACGGAACCTGCGGGAACTTGCTACGTGAAAAGACATGCGCCCGTCACCGGGGGCACGCCGGCGCGGCGACGACCGCAAGGCGCGGCCAGTAGAGATCGCGGGCACCCTCCGGCGTGAGCAGGGCCTCCGGGGCGAAGCTGTTGGCGACCCAGGACACCGTCAGGACGCCTTCCGGCGCGGGCAAAGCGGGGTGAGCGCGCCCGGCATAGACGAACGGCCGCGCGGCGGCGCTCTCGGGCGGCGTCAGCAGCGTGGCCGGCTCGCTCCAGGGGCCGGCGATCGACGGGGCGGTGCGCGCCGCGATGACGCTCGCCCCGAACCCCAGGCTGGCGACGTGGAGATAGCCGCAGGGCGTCGCCTGCAGGGAGGATTCCGCGCCGGCATCGGCGATCACCACGGCCGGCCCGCCTTTGGGCAGGGCCGAAGCCGCCACGAACGCCGTGCCCGACCACCATGTGGCCTTGCCGAGATTGCCCGCCGCCAGATCGGCGGCCGCATAGCGCACCAGCATGCCGGCGGGCGTGCCCCCGGTGCGGGTGGCCAGCACGGTGACGGCGTCGCCGTCGCGCACGAGCGCGGCGCCCGGCACGGCGTCGAAGGGCAGATCGGGACCCGGCACGATGCGGCCATGCCATGCGGCGGGCGGATCGTCCGGGTTGGCGATGAGGGCGAGGGCGTAGCCGGCGCTTTCGAAGCCGAGCGGCGGGGCGGCGTCGGTGGCGCGCAGACGGTGGAGAAAGACGGCGAGCGTGCCGTCCGGCAGAACCGTGCCGCTGCCCGGCCAGTGCCATTCGGATTTGGTGCCGGGAAAGAAGGCCGACGGCGCGCCGCCTTCGCTGCGCCAGACGAAGGTCATGCGCGCGGTTCCGCCGTCGCGGCCCTGCTGCACGGCGATGGTGTTGCGGGGAATGGCGGCCTCGCGGCGCGCATAGGGCGGGGCGGGATCGACGAAGCTGTCGCCGAAGAGCCAGAGGATGCGGTCATGCCCGAGATCGATGCTGATCGCCGCATCGCCGCCGAGCCAGCGCGGATCGGCGTGGAAGATGCGCTCGGCTTCAGGGGTGAGCTGCGGAAGGGCCGTTTCCGGCGGCGTTGCGCAGGCGGAGACGAACGCCGCCAGGGCGAGCGCCAGCAGGCGCCGAGATGAGCGGGGTGGGGTTGAATTCGGTTTTTTCCACCCCCCTCCCCCCTCCTCCTCCCCGCACGAAATCCCAGGGCGGCGGGCCATCGCGGCGGTGTGGAGGAAAAGGGCGGCGCGGCGCTTCATGCGCCCAGTATATAGGAATATTGTCTGGTTATGCAAGACAGGGCCTCAATGGCCGGCATTCGCAGATCCTCGCGGCCGACGCCGGAGGCGGCGGTGCGCTTGATCGGGCTTGCGGTGGATGCCGATTATATTCAACCAAGTGGTTGACAGTTGAGTCCTGTGCCCATACATTCAACCACATGGTTGAATTACACACAGAGCGGCTCGACAGCCTGTTTCATGCGCTCGGCGACGGGACGCGGCGGCGGATGCTGCGCGAACTGGCCGGGGGCGCGCGCACGGTCGGGCAACTGGCCGAGCCCTTTGCGATCTCGCTGGCGGCGGCCTCCAAGCACATCAAGGCGCTTGAGGGCGCGGGGCTGATCCGGCGGGAAGTAAAGGGGCGCACGCATCTTTGCAGCCTGGAACCGGGGCCGCTGGCGAGCGCGCATGAATGGCTGAGCTTCTACGAGCGGTTCTGGACGAGCCGCCTCGATGTCCTCGATCGCCTGCTTCGCGAGGAGGACGCGCTGAACGCCGGCAGGCAAGCAGACAAATCCGAAGGAAAGACGACGTGACCGACGCTGCAACGATGAGCGCCTATGGCGAGCTGATCGAACCGACGACGCTGAAGATCCAGCGTGTGCTGCCCGGACCGATCGAGCGGGTGTGGGACTACCTCACCAAAAGCGAGCTGCGGAAGAAATGGTTCGCCTCGGGCGACATGACGCTGGAAGCCGGTCAGCCGTTCACGCTGACCTGGCGCAACGAGGAGCTGAACACGCCGAAGGGCAAACGGCCGGAAGGTGCCGCGGAAGAGCATTCCAGCACCAATACGATCATCGCCGTGGCGCCGCCGAAAAAGCTGGTGATCACGTTCGGCGCATCGGGCCAGGTGTCGTTTGAGCTGGAGGCACGCGGCGACAAGGTGTTGCTGACGCTGGTGCATAGCCGCATTCCGGACCGGAACACGCTGCTCAGCGTCTCCGGCGGGTGGCACAGCCATCTCGATATTCTGGTGGCGAAGCTGAGCGGTGCGACGGTGCCGGATTTCTGGACGAGTATCGCGAAGCTGCGGCCGGAGTATGAGGCGCGGTTTTCGGGATGAGATTGTCCTCCCCTGTGCTCACGGGGGAGGGGGACCGCGAAGCGGTGGAGGGGGCGGATGCAGCGCGGTGTGCGTTCCGGTTTGCCTGCGATTAAGGAGTCTTGCGGAGATAGTGCAAGATTGCCTCAGCGATATCTTTGGCTGTGGGCTGCGTGCTGTCCCGCCGTCTACTTTCAACATGATTGACCCATACAATAGCCGGCTCATCAGACTTGGGCGTGCGCAGCCATATCCTTCCGTCCATCTCCAATATTCCGTCTGACTCTGGGAACGATTTGTGCAATGGGAAATTGGCCTGTCCAAAAGTCCCAACGAAGACCTGCGCGCACATTGGTACCATTAGGTCCGACAAGACCGCGCGAGCGATCTCATATTGAGCTTTTGCGAGCTTTTGCGTGGGCGGTTTAGGGGATTCGCTGATCGGCAGTATATTGGCCCATCCGACGCGCAGCGGACGAGCGTCAGGCTGTTCAGAGATAATCGCGCAGATACTTGCTATCTCAGGCCAGAAGTTATGCTTTCCCTGATGCGTGCGCCAATCGGATTGGTGTCTCCCGCCAAATTCCTCCGCCATAGTCGCAACAGCGATGTTTAGGTCCTCGTCGACATTTTGTACTTCACCAGCGGCGATGCCACAGAATGTGATCGACCAACAATCTGGGTGACCGAAACCTGCCTCCGCAATTGGGAGAAATGGCGTGCGATTCTCGAGCAAGGGGAACTGCAACCGTAGTTCTTGGTGACGCGCCCAGATGCTCTTCCACGTATCGTCGGTGATAAGGGAGACGTAGTTGGCCATTTTTGTTCCTCAAGCCTATCCGGGTACTTTAGGGCACCCAATACTGACGCGCGCCGATCGCACTCTCGATTCCTGCCGCCGCGAACTGGCGCACGAGATACGCGACAGCCTCCGGGGCCAGCGCGCGATTGCCAACGCCCTTGATCTCGGACAAACACCACCCGAGGGTTTCGTCGATAAAAACTGACGCTACTGCCTCTATGCCTTCATCCCTGCAGACATAAACCTGCGATGAACCGGCGATGTTATCGACGCGCTGGCCCCACAGGCAGTTTCGAAAATCTTGAGCAATCCTCTTCAACTCCCCATAGGTTCTGACAGGCGTGATCGTCGCGTTCCCGTCCCACGGGGGTGGCGGCAGTACCGCGTCTAGCATCTGATCATGTAGCCAGCTTCTCAAGTCGCCCGTGTGGTCCAATTCCCGAAGGGATTGCCATGCACTAGAGAGTTGCGGCTCTAGGACGTTCGCACGGATTTCGGCGACTGCGCGGGAAATTCGGCGAAGCATGTCTCGATCCCCGTGATCCCAGTTCAGGATCTTTGCCGAGATTGCCTCGCTTGGGAGAATGTCGAGCAGATTGAGCAGGCCAGAACTGATTTGCGGCGCATGGAAAATCAGCTTGCGACGGATGGGACAGCCGAGCGCGCGTCCAAGCAATCTGTAGGCTCCGCTGCGCATCGGAAACGGACCAATCCGCCCGAGCGCACGCTTGAGGCCCGGCAGACGCGCGCCAAATACAACTGAGGCTGCGAGCTTGAGCGGCCATGTAGCGACGGCATCGCCAAGCGCCCGAGGGTCGCGCAGAAGGCTGCTCCGCTGAAGCTCAATCGCGGAATAGGCCAGATGGATCCGCCAAGGCTCAATGCGTTGGAGCAGAGTGGAAAAGGCGTCCGAGCGATCGGCGAGAAGCGCGATGCCGAGCGCGAACGCCCCATGCTCCTCATCCATGTCCGCGCCATCGTCTAGCGGCTTCAATCGTTCGTGCTGCATGTCTACCCCACTTCCTTGACAAGCCTTGTGGGCGGGGCATGACAAAATCTGTCGCTGCAACACCTCGTGCAAGCGTGGCAGGACAAGGCGTGTCGGGGCCTCGCAGGTTCCATACGTGCGAGATCGGACTTTCCCCTCGATTCCGGAGAAAAAAGATTCTGGAGGGCCAGATGTCTTGGCTAAGCATTTAGGCAGATTGCCTAACTTCAACCTGCTGCGGAGCGCCGCATCGTGATGCGCGCTAAGTTTTCAGCAAAGGAGTCCTTGCTAGATCCCCGCCGTTGCGGGGATGACGTCGCAGCAGGCTTGGCGTGCCGCAGACGTCAATTCTCGTCCATCTTGAGCGCGGCGATGAAGGCTTCCTGGGGGATTTCGACCTTGCCGAACTGGCGCATTTTCTTTTTGCCCTCTTTCTGTTTGTCGAGGAGCTTGCGCTTGCGGGAGATGTCGCCGCCGTAGCATTTCGCCGTCACGTCCTTGCGGAGGGCGCGGATGGTTTCGCGGGCGATGATCTTGCCGCCGATGGCGGCCTGGATCGGGATCTGGAAGAGGTGCTGCGGGATCAGGTCCTTCAGCTTCTCGCACATCACGCGGCCGCGGCTTTCGGCGCGCTGGCGGTTGACGATCATCGAGAGCGCGTCGACCGGCTCGGCATTGACGAGGATCGACATCTTCACCAGGTCGCCTTCCTCGTAGCCGGTGATGTTGTAGTCGAACGAGGCGTAGCCGCGGCTGACCGATTTCAGGCGGTCGTAGAAGTCGAAGACGACTTCGTTGAGCGGCAGCGCGTAGACCAGCATCGCGCGGTTGCCGGCATAGGTGAGGTCGATCTGGCGGCCGCGGCGGTCTTCGCAGAGCTTGAGCACGGAGCCCAGATATTCGTCGGGCACCAGAATCGTCGCCTTGATCCAGGGCTCTTCGATCTTCTCGATCTGCGTCACGTCCGGCATATCGGCCGGATTGTGCAGCTCGAGCATTTCACCGCCGCGCAGATGGATGTGATAGACGACCGACGGCGCGGTGGTGATGAGGTCGAGATTGAACTCGCGCTCCAGCCGCTCGCGGATGATGTCGAGATGGAGCAGGCCGAGGAAGCCGCAGCGGAAGCCGAAGCCGAGCGCGGCGGAGCTCTCCATCTCGTAGGTGAAGCTGGCGTCGTTGAGGCGCAGCTTGGCGATGGCCTCGCGCAGATCCTCGAACTCGGCGGCATCGACCGGGAAGAGGCCGCAGAAGACGACCGACTGCGCGTCCTTGAAGCCGGGCAGCGGCGTCGCGTCCTTGTTTCTTTCATCGACGATGGTGTCGCCGATGCGGGTGTCGGCGACCTGCTTGATCGCCGCGGTGAAGAAGCCGACTTCGCCGGGCCCCAGCGTGTCGAACATCTGCATCTTGGGGCGGAAGACGCCGAGACGTTCCACCTGATAGGCGGCGTCGGTGGCGATCATGCGGATCTTCTGGCCCTTTTTGATCGCGCCGTCGACGACGCGGAAGAGCACCACGACGCCGAGATAGGCGTCGTACCAGCTGTCGATCAGGAGCGCCTTGAAGGGCGCGGCCGGATCGCCCTTGGGCGGGGGCAGGCGCTTGATGATGGCTTCCAGCACGGTGTCGATGCCGAGGCCGGTTTTGGCGGAGATTTCCAGCGCATCGTGCGCGTCGAGACCGATCACGTCCTCGATCTGCTGTTTGATGCGCTCGGGCTCGGCGGCGGGCAGGTCGATCTTGTTGAGGACCGGCACGATCTCAAGGTGGTTGTCGAGCGCCTGGTAGACGTTCGCCAGCGTCTGCGCCTCGACGCCCTGCGAGGCGTCGACCACGAGCAGCGCGCCTTCGCAGGCCGCGAGGCAGCGCGAGACTTCGTAGGCGAAGTCGACGTGGCCGGGCGTGTCCATCAGGTTGAGGATGTAGGTCTCGCCGTCGGCGGCCTTGTAGTCGAGCCGGACGGTCTGGGCCTTGATGGTGATGCCGCGCTCGCGCTCGATATCCATCGAGTCGAGCACCTGGTCTTTCATCTCGCGCGCCGACAGCGCCCCGGTCTGCTGGATCAGACGATCCGCGAGGGTCGACTTGCCGTGGTCGATATGCGCGATGATGGAGAAGTTACGGATATGGCTCTGGCCGGTCATGGGCGGGGGAGATAGCGGCGGCCCCCCCGAAAGTCCATGGCGGGCGGGGGATTACTGCGGCGCCGGCGGCGGCTCGGCGACCGGCCTCCAGTCGGCGCGGGCGGCTTCGAGCCCCCGATCGACCATGAGATCGCCGGTCTGGAAGATGCCCTTGGTGACGCCGGCCCCGAACGAGCCGGACACCCAGGCGATGCTCTCGCCGGCGGCGACCTTGGCGGCGGTGCCCTTTTTGATCGAGGTGCAGGTGATCTCGCCCGCGACGACGCCGCAGATCGTCTGCCCCTCGGCGACGGCGACGACGAATTCGGCGCTGCGCGCCTCGATTCTGAGCAAGGGCGTCGTGAGGAGGGCGTTGGCGGTGGAGGCGCCGCGGAAGCGGAAGGCGCCTTTGGTGAGGGTGTCGGCGGTGTCGTCGATGGCGAGGGTGGCGGTGCTGCGCTGGCCGATCACCAGGACGGCGCCGTCGGCATAGGTGAGTTCGGCGCCGGATTTGGGGCCGGTGGCGATGATGGTGCCGGGCGGCAGGTCCTGGCCTTCGGCGACGGGGGTGGGCTCGGCGGTTCCTTCCTTGGGCTGGGCGGTGACGGCGTTCACGACGGCGCTGATTTTGGCCCCGACATTGGCGGCGAAAGCCCGGAAACGGCCGAAAACGGCGCTGGCGGCGAAGGCCGTCAGCAGGGCGCGGCGGTGGAGCGCGAGCATGGTCATCCCTCCTCAGGGCACGATCAGGACATGCAGCCTGACCGCCCCATGTGCGCCCAATTCCAGCGTTTGTTCAATGTCGCCGGTGCGGCTGGGGCCGGTGACGGCGTGCAGCGAGCGGGGCAGGCGGTTGCCGGCGCGGCGCGTGACGGCATCCTCGAAACTGGCGCAAATCGCGGCCTGCGAGAGCACCGCGATGTGGGTGTCGGCGAGGAGGTTGGGCCAGGGGCCTTCGGGGTCGGGGCTGGCCAGAAGGAGGGTGCCGGTCTCGGCGCTGGCGGCCTGGGCGCGGGCGATGGCGGCGGAAACGCTGGCCTTGGAGGGCGGCGGGAGGGGCGTGAGGCCGGCCTTTTCCCAGTCGAGCGCGGCGAATTCGGCGGCGATGGCGGCGCAAAGCGGGAGGTTCTGGGCGGCGAGATAGCGTGCCGCCGCAGCGGGAATGTCGGCCGGCGAGCCGAGGCGTTCGGCGGTGCCGAAGACGGCGGTGAGGCGGGCGGTGAACTGTGCCGCCGGGTCGTCGACGGGGGCGGGGCGCCAGGGCGCGGGATGTGCCGGCGCGGCGTGCGGGGCGGCCCGGAGGCGGGCGAGAATCGTGTCGCGGCTGGTCATCGCTGGCCCTTCCAGCGGCTTTGGAAGGAGGCGCCGGAGGGGGGTGTCATGTCGCGGGTGGCGGTGAAGTTTCCGCCCGCGAGGGGGAGGCGGCGGATCGTGCCGCGCTGCCACCAGCCGGTGAGGCGCAGGCCCAGCGAGGCGGCGCGGGTGGCGAGGCGGTAGCGCCAGTTGGCCCGGCCCGCCCAGCGCCAGAGCCCGAGGCCCCAGCGTTCGCCCCTTGGCGGAATGCCGGCGGCGAAGGCGTCTTCGCGCCAGTGACGCAGCAGCATGGGGAGCGGGATGCGGACCGGGCAGACCTCCTGGCAGCGGCCGCAGAAGGTGGAGGCGTTCGGCAGGTCGGCGTTCTCGCGAAGGCCGTCGAAGAGCGGGGTGAGCACCGCGCCCATCGGACCGGAATAGGTGCCGCCATAGGCGTGCCCGCCGGTCGCGGCGTAGATGGGGCAGTGGTTGAGGCAGGCGCCGCAGCGGATGCAGGCCAGCATCTCGGCCTTGTTGGAGGCGCGCATCGCGCTGCGGCCGTTATCGAGCAGGATGATGTGCGACTGGCGCGGCCCGGCCTCGCCCTCGGCCGCCGCGCCGGTGAGGCAGGTGACATAGGACGACATGTCCTGGCCCGTGGCGGAGCGGGCGAGAACCCGCAGCACGATGCCGGCGTCGTCCCAGCTCTCCACGATCTTGTCGAGCCCGGCGATGGCGATGTGCAGGCGCGGCGCGGTGGCGGTGAGGTCGATATTGCCCTCGTTGGAGACGAGCAGGATCGTGCCGGTCTCGGCGATGAGCATGTTGGCGCCGGTGATGCCGGCATCGGCGGTGAGGAAGGCCTCGCGCAGCTTGACGCGCGCCTCCTTCACCAGCGCGGTGCGTTCGGCGATGTCGCGGCCGGGCGGCAGATCGCCATGGGCGGCGCGGAAGGTCTCGGCGACGTCTTCCTTGGAGAGATGGATGGCGGGCGCGATGATGTGGCTGGGCCGCTCGCCGCGCAGCTGGATGATGTACTCGCCCAGATCCGTTTCGATGGCCTCGATGCCTTCGCGCGCCAGATGGGCGTTGAGGTGGATCTCCTCGGTCGCCATCGACTTGGACTTGATGGCGCGTCTGACGCCGTTGTCGCGGCAGATGCGCGCGGCGATGGCGCAGGCCTCGGCCGCGTCGGCGGCCCAGTGGACCTGCATGCCGGCGGCGGTGGCGTTGGCCTCGAAGCGTTCGAGCAGGTCGGGCATCAGCGCGATGGAGCGGCGGCGGATGGCGGCGGCGCGGTCGCGCAGCATCTCGAATTCGGGGAAGCGCGCGGCGGCCATCGCGCGGCCCGTCTGGAAATGCGACTTCATGCGCTTGAGCGCCGGCGCGAGTTTCGCGTCGTTCATCGCCGCATGGGCGCGGGACTTGAAATCGAGCGCGGTCATGGTTCGCCCGCCAGAAGTTCGGCGATGTGCTTGATGGCGATGGGCGAGCCCTGGCGTTTGAGCGTGCCGCCGAGATTGAGGAGGCAGCCCAGATCGGCGGCGACCAGCATGCCGGCCCCCGTCGCGGCGATGGCGGCGGTTTTCTCGGACGCCATGCGGGCGGAGATTTCGGGATATTTCACGCAGAACGTGCCGCCGAAGCCGCAGCAGCTTTCGGCGTCGGCGATGGGCACGATCTCGGCGTCGGTATGCGCGGCGATGAGCGCGCGCGGTTCGGCGAGGACGCCGAGCTCGCGCCGCGCCGAGCAGCTGTCGTGATACGCGATCTTGCCGGCGGGCGCTTTGGGCCCGTCGGGCAGGGGATGGCGGGCGAGGAACTGGGTGAGTTCGAGCGTGCGCGAGGCGAGGCGCTCGGCGCGGGGGCGCCAGGGATCGTCCGCCTCGAAGAGATGGGGATAGTGTTTCGCGATCATGCCGCCGCACGAGCCGGAAGGCACGACGACGATCTCGAAGCGTTCGAGCGCGGCGATGGCGGCCTTGGCGAGATCGCGCGCGCCGGCCTTGTCGCCGGCATTGTAGTTGGGCTGGCCGCAGCAGCCCTGGCGCGGCACGACGACCGTGAAGCCGGCGCGCTGGATGAGGCTGGCCGCCGCGAAGCCGACCTCCGGGCGCATGAGATCGGCGAGACAGGTGACGAACAGGGCCGCTTCGGGCTGGGACATGGCCGGGACGATAGGCGGGGACGGGAGAGGGCGAAAGAGCGCGCGGGTCAGGAAACCTGTTCGGCGAGGAGGGCCTGGAGCCAGTCGAGAAAGACCTGCAGGCGGCGCGAGAGATGGCGGCGGTGGGGATAGAGCAGGGTCATCGGCATCGGCGCGGCGCGGTGGCCGGGCATGACCTCGACCAGGCGGCCCTCGTCCAGATGGCGTCGCACGTCATAGGCCGGGATCTGGATGAGGCCGAGCCCGGCGAGGCAGCAGGCGATATAGGCCTCGGCGCTGTTGACCGTGACGCGGCCGCGCACCGGCATCGTGTGGAGCGCGCCGTCCTCGATCCATTCCCAGTCCTCGATGCGGCCGCTGGCGGGTGAGGCGTAGTTGACGGCGAGGTGGGCGGCGAGATCGCGTGGCGTGCGCGGCAGGCCGTGACGCGCGAGATAGGCCGGGCTCGCCGCGTTGATGAGGGGCAGATCGCCGACCGGGCGGGCGATCAGGCCGGAATCCTGGAGCGGGCCGACGCGCAGCACGCAGTCGATGCTGTCCTCGACCAGATCGACGGCGCGGTCGGTGACGCCGAGCTCGATGTCGATGCCGGGATAGCGTTCCAGAAAGTCCGGCAAGGCCGGGGCGATGATCAGCCGCCCGATCCGGCCGGGCACGTTGACCCGCAGCCGCCCCGATGGCCCGGCCCTCGTGTGGCGGAACAGGTCTTCGACCTCTTCCATGTCGGCGATGAGGCGGGGGCAGCGCTCATACAGTGCGGCCCCGTCCTGGGTGGGCGCGACCTTGCGCGTGGTGCGGTGGAGGAGGCGGGCGCCCAGACGGCCTTCGAGCTCCTGCACGGCGGCGGAGACGGACGAGCGCGGCAAGGTGAGGGTTTCGGCCGCGCGGGTGAAGCTGGCGCATTCGACGACGCGGACGAAGATGCGCAGAAGGTCGATGCGGTCCATGGCGACATCATTGTCCTGAAATCCTGACAAGTGAAGCCAGATTGGCTGAGTTTATCGCAAAATCGTGGACTGTAGTGTCCCCGCCCTGTGGCCGCACGGCGCGGCCCTGCTTTGGTGAGGACCAGCGACATGACCGTTCATTCGATCTCCGGAAAAACTGTGCTTATCGCGGGCGGCGCGAAGAATCTGGGCGGGCTGATCGCCACCGACTTCGCGGCGCATGGCGCAGAGGCCGTGGCGATCCACTACAACACCGCGGCGACCCGCGAGGCGGCCGAGGCGACCGCCGCGACCGTCGAGGCGGCGGGCGCGAAGGCGTGCACCTTTCAGGCCGACCTGACGACGGCGGCGGCCATGGAGACGCTGTTCGCCGACGCCAAGGCGGCGATGGGGCGGATCGATATCGCGATCAACACGGTCGGCAAGGTGCTGAAGAAGCCGATGATCGAGATTTCCGAGGCCGAATACGACGCGATGTCGGCGGTCAACGCCAAAAGCGCCTTCTTCTTTCTCAAGGAGGCCGGAAAGCATGTGAGCGATCAGGGCAAGGTGTGCACGCTGGTGACCTCGCTGCTGGGCGCCTACACGCCGTTCTATGCCTCCTATGCCGGGACCAAGGCCCCGGTGGAGCATTTCACCCGCGCGGCCTCGAAGGAATTCGGCGCGCGGGGCATCTCGGTGACGGCGATCGGGCCGGGTCCGATGGATACGCCGTTCTTCTATCCCGCCGAGGGGGCCGAAGCGGTCGCCTATCACAAGACGGCCGCCGCGCTGTCGCCGTGGACGCCGACCGGGCTGACCCATATCGAGGATATCGTGCCGTGGATCCGCTTCCTGGTCTCGGACGGCTGGTGGATGACCGGGCAGACCATTCTGGTGAATGGCGGCTACACGACGAAATGAGGCGTCCGGCCCGCGCCGGTCTGCTAAGGTGAACGGTGACGCAGCCGGGCGACGGGATCGCCCGGCTGCAGCGTTGAATGCCTGAAGGCGGCATCGGAGGCGGTAAATGGTTTTGGTGAAGCGGATGGTTCTGGGCGCGGCGGCGGCGCTGGCGCTGGGGGCATCGGCGCTGGCGGACGAGGATGCGGTGACGGCGACCCCGGCGCGCAGCTCGAAAGCCGCGCAGGCCATCAAGGCGGACACGGCCGGCGAGGCCGCCAGCGATGCGGTGCGCGATTATCTGTCCACCGTGCATGGCGACGTGACCGCCATGGTCGACAGCGAGGGCGGCTATAACGTGTCGGGCACGGCGGTGCTGCCGCTGGGCGAGAACGGCACGGCGATCATCACGCTGTCCAAGGGCGACGGCGCCTGGTGGCAGCTGCCCTATGGCTACGGCTATGGCCCCTATGGCTATGGCGCGGATGCGCCGCCTTATGTGCGGGGGCCGATTCCGCGCCGC
>JAKOQZ010000131.1 GCA_029778105.1 Pseudomonadota bacterium
CGTCTATGCGTGGTCGCAGGTGATCGAGAAGGCCGAGCTGCCGGGCCGCCGCGACGCCGGCGCGCTGCGTCTGAAGCTGATCGCGACGAAGGATCGGCCCTGCGCCGATTTCCCCGACAAGGACGACAAGGGCGTCTATCCCGCCGAGGTGATCCTCGACCTCGACTACTGGGCGGTCATGCCCCGCCGCGGCTGAGCCATTCCTCGCGCGTGATCGACCAGAGCATGTTGTCGTTGCCTTTGAAGGTGAAGGGCTTCCACGGGGTTTAGCCCAGCCGCCGGGCGACCGCCTGAGACGGCGTGTTCTCCGGGTGGATCATCGAGAAGACCCGGGCCGGGCCGATCTTCGCGAAGCCGAAATCGCGGGCCGCTGTCGCCGCCTCGGTGGCATAGCCCTTACCCCAATGGTCGCGGGAAAAGGTCCACCCCAGCTCACAGCCCGGCCACTCGCCCGGGGCATCCAGAAATCCGGTGCGGCCGATCATCCGGCCCGACGCCTTCTCCACCACCGCCCAGCGGCCGAAACCGTTGAGCGCCCAATGGCCGAGATAGGCGAGGATCTTGTCATAGGCGCCCAGCAAGGTGCCGTCGGTGACGCCGCCGAGATAGAGCATGGTGCGCTCGTCGCCGTGTATGGCGGCCAGCGGCTCGGCATCGTCGGCCGTGAAGCCGCGCAGCACCAGCCGTTCGGTCTCGATCGACGGGATGCCGAGAACGGGGCAGGTGCGGTTCGAGGTCATGCGTGCAGCGCGTCCATCGCGAAGCCGTGGCTGAGCACGGTCTTGTCGTTCCCGTCCAGGATATAGAAGCCGACCTGCCGCGTCTCCCGGTCGAGTGTGACCATGCCGACAGTGTTGTGAAGAAAGGTCGGGCCGGAAAAGCGACGGGGCGCGGGCCGGATGCCGGCGCGCGCCCCGAAAGCCGTCATGTCAGCCGGCGGGCGTGGCCGCCGCGGCCTCTTACTTCAGGCTGGGCTCGATGCCCTTGCAGGCCTCGATCAGGCCCTGCACCGAGGCGACGGACTTGGCGAACATCGCCTTCTCTTCCTCGTTGGTCGAGAACTCGATCACCTTCTCCGCGCCGCCCGCGCCGATCACGACCGGCACGCCGACATAGAGATCCTTCAGGCCGTATTCGCCGTTCAGATACACGGCGCAGGGCAGGACGCGCTTCTTGTCCTTGAGGTAGGAGGTCGCCATGGCGATGGCGCTCTCGGCCGGGGCGTAATAGGCGCTGCCGGTCTTCAGCAGGGCGACGATCTCGCCGCCGCCGCCGCGCGTGCGCTTCACGATGGCGTCCAGCTCGTCCTGGGTCATCCAGCCCTGGGCCACCAGTTCGGGCAGCGGCAGGCCGCCGACGGTCGAGTGGCGCACCATCGGCACCATGTCGTCGCCATGGCCGCCCAGCGTCCAGGCGTGGATGTCTTCAACCGACACGCCGGTCTTCTCGGCCAGGAAGTAGGCGAAGCGGGCCGAGTCGAGCACGCCGGCCATGCCGACCACCATGTTGTGGGGCAGGCCCGAGAACTGCTGCAGCGCCCACACCATCGCGTCGAGCGGGTTGGTGATGCAGATGACGAAGGCCTTGGGCGCGTAGGCCTTGATGCCGTCGCCGACGGCCTTCATGACCTTCAGGTTGATGCCCAGCAGGTCGTCGCGGCTCATGCCCGGCTTGCGCGGCACGCCGGCGGTGACGATGCACACGTCGGCGCCCGCGATGTCGGCATAGTCGTTGGCGCCTTTCAGCTTCACGTCCTTGCCGAACACGGCGCTGGCCTCGGCGATATCCAGCGCCTTGCCCTGGGGCGTGCCTTCCATGATGTCGAACAGGACGATGTCGCCCAGTTCTTCGCGGGCCGCGATATGGGCCAGCGTGCCGCCGATCATGCCGGCGCCGATCAGGGCGATTTTCTTGCGGGCCATAGGGCTCTCCTTGGACGGGGGAAATTCGGTGGCGAGGGCGTAGCCCGAACCCCCGCCCCGTTCAAGGGAGCGCGGCTATTTGCGGTGCCGCTGGAAGAAGTCCCAGATGACCGCGGTGGCGTCGACCGGGCCGGGATTGTCGTTGTAGCGGCCGCCCAGCCAGCCGTGCCCGGTGCCGTTGACGAGATAGGCGATCACCTCGGCCCCGGCGGCGCAGCCGGTCCAGCTGCGGCGGGTGTAGCCGGCGGTCCGTTCGGTGGCGGCGGGCGCGGTGCAGCCATCGGCACGGGCCCAGAAATCGGCCTGATAGGCGGCGGGCTGAAAGGGCATGGCCTGCGCGCGCGCCACCATGCGGCGGGGGCTCATGCCTCCGGCGACGGGGACGGTGTCATCGTCGGCGGCGTTGAGGATGACGATCGGAACCGGGCTGGCGGGCATCGGTTCGCCGCCGAACATCGCGCCGACCACCGTGCCGGCGGCGGCGATTTCACCCGACAGGGCGATGGCGGCGCGATGGGTCAGCATTGCGCCGTTCGACATGCCGACCAGATAGATGCGATTGGCATCAACGTTGTGGGTCGCCTTCACCGCAGCGATCACGTCGCGGATGAAGGCGATATCGTCGACATTGTCGCGCTGGGCCGCGCCGCAACAGCCGGTTGCGTTCCATGTGCCGACTCGGCCCGACCCGTCGGGAAAAACGCCGATGAAACCCTCGCTCTCCGCCAGCCGGCCGAAGCCCGAGCTCTTCATCACGCTGGACCCGCTGCCGCCGCCGCCGTGCAGGACGATAACCAGCGGGGCGGGGCCGCCGCCGCGCGCGCCGTCGACCAGCGTATAGGTGCGGTCCATGCCGCCCGAGACGATATGTTCCCCCGCGGCCGCTGACGGGATCAGCAGCGCTGCGGCGAGGATGGCGGCGAGGCGGGGCATGCGGAATCCTGAAAGCGACGGCGTTGATGGCGTCACCTTCGCCGCAGGATGTTTCCGCCCGATGGCCGCGACGTAACGAAGTGTAACCGGGCTAGTGATCGTAAAGATCGGCCGAGGCCTTGCCGCGGAAGATCCAGTAGGAGAGGGCGCTGTAGCCCGCGATCACCGGCACCACGATCACCGCGCCATAGAGCATGATGAGCAGGCTCTCCGGATCGCTGGCGGCTTCGTAGATGGTCAGCCTGTCGGGCACCACATAGGGGTAGAACGAATAGGCGAGGCCGGCGAAGGCGAGCACGAAGATCGCTGCGCCTCCCAGGAACGGGGCGATGGCCCAGCGGTCGTTCTTGAGCGGCATGCGCCCCAGCAGCGCAAACAGTCCGACGAATGCCGCGCCGGCGAGGAGCGGCAGAGGACTGAGCAGCGCGATCTCAGGGAAGGCGAACCACTTGTCGAAGATGCGGGGGCTCGCCAGCGGCGAGGCGGCGCTGATCGCGGCGAAGCCGATGGCGCTGGCGACGAGGCCGATGCGGGCCCAGCGCGCGGCGCGGATCTGCAGATCGCCGTCGGTCTTGAAGACGAGCCACGCGCCGCCCAGCATCGCGTATCCGGCGGCGACGCAGATCGCGGTCAGCGCGGCGAAGGCGAAATGGGCCGCCGTCATCTCCAGCCCCAGCACGTAGAGACCCAGCATGAAGCCCTGCGACAGCGCGGTCACCAGCGAGCCGATGAAGAAGAGCCGGTTCCATAGCCGCTTGTAGCGGGCATGCGCCTTCACGCGGAATTCGAACGCGACGCCGCGCAGGATCAGGCCCAGCAGCATCAGCGCGACGGGCAGATAGAGCGCGCCCAGAATGACGCCATGCGCGATGGGAAAGGCGACCAGCAACAGGCCGACAGCGAGCACCAGCCAGGTCTCGTTGGCGTCCCAGAACGGGCCGATCGAGCCGATCATGCGGTCTTTCTCGTCGTCGTTCGCCACGGCGAACAACAGCCCGACGCCCAGATCGTAGCCGTCGAGGACGACATAGATGAGGATCGATAGCCCCATCAGCGCAGCGAAGGTGAAGGGCAGCCAGATGGCGGGATCTTCGAACATCGTCAGTTGCCTCCCGCTGCGACGTTCGCCGCGCCCAGCGTGGTCTGGATTGCGCCTTCCTCGGGCTCGCCGGTCGGCTTGGCGCCGATGCGGGCGAGATAGAACAGCACGGTGACGTAGGCGCCCAGCAACACCGCATAGGTCGCCAGATACATCAGCAAGGTGGTCAGGATCATCGGCGCGGGCGTCTTGGAGGCCGCGTCGGCGGTGGTCAGCACGCCGGTCACGAGCCAGGGCTGGCGGCCGATCTCGGTGACGTACCAGCCGGCCAGCGTCGCGATCCATCCCGAGAAGGTCATCGCGACCAGGGCGCGGGCGAGCCAGGGGCTGGCTTCTTTCCGCCGCCACAGCCGCCATGTCCCCCACCACGAAACGGCCAGCATCAGCAGGCCTATGCCGACCATGATGCGGAAGCCCCAGAAGAGCGGGGCGACGGGCGGGTGATTGCCTTCGAACTGGTCGAGACCCGGCACCACGCCGTCGGGATCGTGGGTGAGGATGAGGCTGGCGCCGTCGGGAATGGCGATCTCGAAATGATTGGTGCGGTTCGCTTCGTCGGGCCAGGCGAAGAGGATCAGCGGCACATTGGCGCCGGTCGTCCAGTTGGCCTCCATGGCCGCCACCTTGGCGGGCTGGTGTTCCAGCGTGTTGAGACCGTGCTGGTCGCCCGCGAAGATCTGGATCGGGATCAGGATGGCCGCGAGGCGCACGGCCGTGCCCAGCGCCCGCTTCACGGCGTCGGCGCGGTCGCCGCGCAGCCAGCGATAGGCCGAAAGCCCTGCGACCAGGAACGACACCGTCAGGCCCGACGCCAGCAGCATGTGGACCAGGCGATAGGGCATCGAGGGATTGAAGACGATCGCCCACCAGTCGGCCGCATGGATCACGCCGTCGCGGATGTCATAGCCGGCCGGCGTCTGCATCCAGGAATTGAGCGCGATGATCCAGAAGGCCGAGAGCGTCGTGCCGGCGGCGACCAGGAACGTCGCCAGCGTGTGCACCCAGCCGGGCACGCGGCGAAAGCCGAACAGCATGATGCCGAGAAAGACGGCCTCAAGGAAAAACGCCGTCAGGACCTCATAGGCGAGCAGCGGCCCCGCCACATTGCCGACCTTCTCCATGAAGCCCGGCCAGTTGGTGCCGAACTGGAAGCTCATCGTGATGCCGCTGACGACGCCCATGGCGAAGGAGAGGGCGAAGATCTTGGTCCAGAAGCGGTAAGCGTCCATCCACGCCATGTCGCGCGAGCGCACATAGCGCAGCTTGAAATAGAGCAGCACCCAGCCAAGCCCGATGGTGATGGCGGGAAAGAGGATGTGGAACGAGATATTCGCGGCGAACTGGATGCGGGCGAGGGCGAGCGGGTCCATGAGACTTACCCTTCGTTAGCCGCGCGCGCGGCGGGGTCGGCCACGGTCTTGGTCCTGCCGGTGATCTTGTCCTTGAACTCCAGCACGCGCTGAACCTTGGCGCCGAGCGAGAGCAGCTTGATGAGGCGCTTGTCGTCCATGCGCTTCACGTCGTCATACCAGCGGGTCAGCGTCTCGATCAGCGTCAGCATGTCGGCCATGCGCGCCTGCGCGTGCTGTTCGGCGGGGCCGGCGGGGGCCTGCATCGCCAGCTCGCGCAGGACCGACAGCGTGGGGTCGACCTCGCGCTTCTTGCGCTCCTCGACCAGCGTGCGGAGGATCGTCCAGATGTCGGACGGGGTGGCGAAATGGTCGCGCCGGTCGTGCGGCTTGTGCACCAGCCGCACCAGATTCCAGCCCTGCAGCTCTTTCAGACCCATCGAGACGTTGGATCGCGAGAAGCCCAGCTGATCGACGATCTGGTCGGCGTTCAGCGGTTCGGGCGCCAGAAAGAGAAGCGCGTAGATCTGCCCGACCGTCCGGTTAAAGCCCCAGCGGCTGCCCATTTCTCCGAAATGGAGGACGAAGGCCTGGGTCAGCGGCGGGAGCATGTTCTGGACTTTCTGAGTTTTCAGAATTTCCTGAAATTACCACAAGCCGCGTGCAAGGCAACCGCCTAGCCGTCCGCCGCCGCCAGCCAGTCTTCCGACTGCATCTCCATGAGGCGCGAGACGGTGCGCTCGAACTCGAACGCGCCGTCGCCTGCGGGATAAAGCTTCTCCGGCGGCGCAGCGGCCGAGCAGACGAGGCGGCGGCGGGCCTCGTAAAGCGCGTCGACAAGCGTGACGAAGCGCTTGGCCTCGTTGCGCCGGGCCGGTTCCAGCAGCGGGATATGGTCGAGGATCAGGGTGTGGGCCGCGCCGGCGATGGCCAGCATGTCCTGCGGCCCCAGCGGCTGGGCGCAGAGTTCGGCGAAGCTCGCCCGGGCGACGCCATGGGCGAAGCGGCTCAGCGTCAACGTGCGGCCCAGCAGGAACAGGTCTTCCGGCCGGCCTTCGGCCTTGTCGGTCAGATGGTCCCAGGCGGCGTCGAGCGCCTGCGTGGCGGCGGCATCGTCGGGCGTCAGATAGACGGGCAGGCCCTTGAGGCGGCCAAGGCGGTAGTCGGTGGGTCCGGCGATGCGCACCACATCCAGCTTCTGCTCCAGCATGTCGATGAAGGGCAGGAAGAGCTGGCGGTTGATTCCGTCCTTGTAGAGATCGGCCGGCGGGCGGTTCGAGGTCGCGACGATGGTGACGCCTTCGCCGAACAGCGTCTCGAACAGACGCCCCAGCAGCATCGCGTCGGCGATGTCGGTGACCTGGAATTCGTCGAAGCAGAGCAGCTGCGCCGTCCGGGCGATGCGTTTCGCCACGGGGCCGATCGGGTCGCCCGGCTCTTCGGCCCGCATCCGGCGGATCGCCTCGTGGGTTTCGCCCATGAAGGCGTGGAAATGGACCCGGCGTTTGGGCTCGACCGGCGCGGCCTCGAAAAAGAGGTCCATCAGCATCGACTTGCCGCGCCCCACGGGGCCCCAGAGATAAAGGCCCCGGGGGGCGGGGCGCTTGCGAGCGAAGCCGAGGAGGCCGCGCGAACGTCCTTTGCTGTGCTCGCCCAGCGCTGTGGCGAGCGCATCCAGGCGCGCGATGGCGGCGGCCTGGGCCGGGTCGGGCGCGAGGCTGCCCGAGGCGATCAGCGCGTCATAGGCTTGGCGGGGCGATGGCATGCCCGCCACGTCTAAAGCGCGCCCGCCTCAAGCGCCAGCGAGGCGCGGCAGGATAAGGGTGTCGAAGGTCTGCGGATCGTAGCCGATATAGACCTGCCAGACCCCCTTCTCCTGCCAGAAGATGGCGGGAACGAAGGTTTCGACGCCGTTGGCGGCAAGAATGTCGTTGAGGCTGCGGATGAAGGCGCGGCCCTTTTCCACCAGCGCGGCGCGCTCCGGATCGCTATCGGCATCGGGCGGCAGGGTTTCCATCTCATAGAACGTGGCCGGATCGGTCTCGTACCAGCGCTGGTAAAGCGCGAAATCGCGGGTTTTCCAGAGTTCGGCGATCATCGCGCGCTCGCCGGGTTTGGAGCGCGGCTTGCCGTCGGCGCTGTCGGCGCGGGCGTAGAGGATGCGGCGGATGTCGGCTCCGGCGGCGGCCATCTTGGCGTAGGCGCCGTCATGCTGCGCCACGCAGTCCGGGCACGAGCGGAAGCCCACCGTATAGAGCGGCACGCGGCCCGTGCCGTCGTGCACCCAGCCGGCGCCTTCCAGCAGGGCGCTCAGCTCGTCGCCTCGCACCGTGATGGCGAACGGCGCGTCGGCGGCCTCGTCCGGATTGGTCTGGGCGTTCGGCGCTGCGCTCAGCAGGGCCGATGCCAATGCGGCGGCGAAAAGGGTGGCGAGGCGGCGAATCATGAGGGCTCCTGTCGGGGCGTTCACCCGGATATGGGGCATCCCCGCGCCGCCCGCCACTTCAGCGAGGCTTCACTTGCGGCGCGGGAAGGTGCCCGACAATTCGGCGCGGACGCCGCAGTAATACGTGCAGGCGCCGCCTTCGGCTGTGATGGTCAGCGCCGTGCGGCTCAGGGAGCCCGTGATCGTGCAGGCGTCGTCGTACATCTCGTCGGGCTTTTCCGACCAGTGGATGACGTCCCTGGCGTCGATGGCGGCATTTTCGGTCTCGAAGGCGCAGGTGTGGTCGCCGCCGCCGATCGTGGAGATCGACAGGGCCACCTTGCCGTCGGGATAGCGCACGACGTCTGCGCCGCCCGTTTCGCCGGCAAAGCTTGCGGCCCAGAATTTCCCGTCGCTGCCGGCGCCGGCCAGCTCGCCAATCCGGCCGAGATACGCGTCGCTCATGCAGCCATAGACGTTGTCGGATTTCACGCATGCGTCGCGGTCTTTGAGGAAAGCCGCCTGGCTGGCCTTCAGGGAGGATTCCCCTGCCTTTCCCGCCGCCTTCAGGGCGATTTTCCAGGCCCGCGCAAGCTGGCGGTCATACCAGCCCAGAGAGGGCGATTCGCAGATCGCGGTTTCGGCTTCCGTCGAGGCCCGGGCGCAGTCGAAAGACGGCCCAGTGGCCTCTTCTGCCAGGGCAGGCGCCGCAAGCAGCGCCGAACATATCGCCGCCGATACAAACTTCATCATGATCGGTTCCTGCAAATCCCGTCCTGCCTGCCACCGTCCCGGCGCCGGCGGGCGTTCGCCGGCATACGCCGCGATCCGCGCTTTCAAGGCAATACCTGAACCGTGCGACGAATTCGCGCCTTGCTTAACTAAACGTGAGGGTTTGCAAAACCTTAACGCCATGCTTTGGTGACGGCTTGACGCCGGCGGGGGGCATACCGTCCGGCGTGCATATTTGGGGAGTTACAATCAGATGACTGCTAATTCGGGCACGCGCAGCCTGCGCGCCGGGCTATTGAATGCGGCTACCTTTTCGCTGGCGTCCATCGGCATCGCCGTCGGCATGGCGTCAGTCAACAGCGCTGCGGCGCTCGTCACCCAGGAAACCCTGACGCCGGCCGCGGCGGTCGATACCGCCAACACGCGCCCGATGTGGGTGGGCATCGGCATCCGGAACGAGGCGGGCAACTCGGGCGGCAACTGCACCGGCCTGCTGATCAATCCGCGCACGGTCCTGTTCGCCGCGCATTGCGTCGATGGTCTTGCGCCGGCCGCCTATGACGGCAATTCGCCCGGCAACCGCGCGCAGGTCGGCTACACGATGGACCCGACCTTCGGAAACGCCAATCTGCGTCAGTGGCTGTTCGCCCAGGACTACGGCAATCAGCCCGGCTGGGACGGGCGCACGATGTTCGCGAACTCGGTGAACGTCTTCTACCATCCGGCGTCGCGCAACGGCGCTGACAACGGGGCGAACGACGGCACGTTCCTTCCGGCCGATATCGCGATCGCCGCCTTCGACACCGCGAACGGAGTTCTGGGTCGCGACGCCGTGAACGGCATCGGCCTGCTGTTCTCGCCCGTGACCGGTCAGGTCGCCGTCCAGATCGGCGGTTTCGGGCAGAGCGGCAACGCCCTGACCGGCGCGCGCCAGAGCGATTTCCAGCGTCGACTGGGCTCCAACATCCTCAGCTTCCTCGGCAACGAGCGCGACATCTCGCTGGGCGTCTATCCGGTCGGCCTGGCGGACCAGTTCAACCCGGGGAGCCTCACCTATCAGGATCTGTACTGGCTCGATTTCGACGATCCGCTGCGCGCCAGCCGCCCTCTGGATGCCGCGAACGGCACCAATCCGTTCGATTTCGACGTGTTTGCCGGCGCCGCCGTCACCGGCGAGGCGATCACGGCTGCGGGCGACTCGGGCTCGCCTCTTGTCACCACGGCGTTCGGACGCGCGGTTTCGCTTGGCGTGCTCAGCCAGGGCAGCCGCTTCTTCTTCGACGTCACGGATTATGACGACAACTACGCGTGGTTCCAGACGTTCTCGAACTACGGCTCGGCGTCGGGCTACAACCCGCTGTTCCTCTTCTGGGACTTCATCGTCGCCAATAACCCCTACAAGTATGTCGGCGCCGTGGCGGGCGATGGCGAATGGACCGATCCGACCCACTGGGTGCAGGAGCTCGATCCGCTGTATTTCACGCTCAGCGGCAGCACGCTGGTGAATGGCGTGCCCACGACGCCGGGCCTCGGCGTCTCGGGTGCGACGCCGAATTTCGGGACGATCAACCCCAATCCCTATCCGCCCGAAGACTGCTGGTACCTGGGCACCTGCGTCACCGCGAATAGCGGCGAGATTCCCGTCGGCGGCAACAACGTCGCCATGCCCGGCGAAGTGTCTCTGGCCGGCGATGC